>CAZTBY010000001.1:0-50816 GCA_964612395.1 uncultured Clostridium sp.
TTAATGCTATTAACGTTATTCCTTTGTTTCTCTTCATTTTTTATCTTCTCCTTTTTAATAATCTCATTTCTTGTACCAATCAGCCAAACGCAGGAGTTTTGTATCTAGAGAAAAGTGAAGACCTCCAAAATGCTTCTTTAGACGTCTCCATCGTGGGTTCAATTTTAAATAAATACAAAAGCTCCGACGAGATTTGGCGGATATCCTTGTAAAAAAAATAATTTAAAAATGCATATTTGTTTTCTTCTCTGTTTTTCATTTATTTTATAATAAAAAATTACAAATTGCAATATGTTTTTGCAATTTTATAGAATTCTTACTATATCGTTGTATGTTACAAATATTGATAATCCTATTAGTAAAACAAAACCTGCCATTTGTATGCCAATTTCTGTCTTTTGTTTTAGTGGTTTCTTTCTTATTGCTTCTATTAGTAGTAAGAATATTTTTCCTCCATCTAATGGTGGAAATGGTAATAAGTTTGTTATTCCCAGTGATACTGATATTACAGCCATTAAGTATATGAAGTCACTTAAGCCTCTTGTTTCAACTACCATATCTGATATTCCTACAACTCCAACAAGTTGATCTGTTTTAATTCTTCCTGTGAATAGCTCTCCTATTCCTTGGAATGTTGCACCTAAAAAATTCCCTGTAAACTTTATTCCATTTTTAAAACCTAATATACATGATGCAATAATAATGCAAACTAATAGTCCAAAAATTATATTTACAGTTCCTCCTGCAAGTAGTATTGTAATTTTTTGTGGAATACTCTTTTTGTTATATGCTCTTTCATCTTCAACTGGTTCTTCTTCTCCAAGCATATTTACAAAGCCACCCATAGGAATTAATTTTAGCTCATATGAAGTCTCTTTACCTTGTTTTTTCCAAATTGTTGGACCAAAGCCTATTGCAAATTGCTTAATTTTTACTTTGAATAATTTCGCAACAAGGAAATGACCAAGCTCATGTATGAAAATCAAAAAACCTAACAAAAATGCTATTTTTATAATTCCTAATATCAAAGTTTCTCCCCTTTTCTATATAATTGTTAATAAAAAGTATGCAAATGGAGCAATAAATAGTATACTATCTATTCTATCTAACATTCCTCCATGCCCTGGAATTATTTTTCCAAAATCTTTTATCTCTACATATCTTTTTATACTAGAAGCTGCTAGATCTCCAATTTGTGCAAGAACACTTAATGATACCCCAATTTCTATTATTGCCAAATAAGAAATTCCAACATTACAAATTTTGTTTATAAAATATGTATATATAATTGCAATAAATGTACTTCCAATAATTCCACCTATACTTCCCTCTATTGATTTTTTAGGGCTAATTGGCGTTAACTTATGTTTTCCTAATCTTATTCCTACTAGGTATGCAAAAGTATCTGTTCCCCAAGCAGATATTGCTAAGTACCAAATTAAAATCTTCCCATGTTCTGACATATATATTAGTGGTATAAATATTATAAATCCAATTATATATAATATTCCAAAACCAGTTATTGCAATATCTTCAAAGTTTGTTTTCATTTCTGATATTACAACCTTGAAAAATAATAAAGCTATACCAATTGGAAACATAAGTATTAACATTTCTTTTGGAAGAACATTTATAAATGCAAGCAGTATTGCCAAAATATTGCCTACCCATCTCTCAACATTATACTTTTTTGAAAGACAATTAAAATACTCATTTATTGCTATTATTGCAACTGCTGATATAGTTAAATTTACAGCTGTACTATTTCCCAAAATAAGAATAACTGCTACTGCTAAAAATAATATAGTGCCAGATATGAACCTTTTTATTTTTGTTTTCATTATTTTTTCACCTCATCTGGGCGTCCCCCAAATCTTCTATTTCTTTTTTGATATACTTTAATTGCTTCTATTAAATCTTCTCTATCAAACTCTGGCCAATGTTTATCTGGAAAATAAAATTCTGAATATGTAAGTTGCCATGGTAAAAAGTTGCTTGTTCTTAGTTCATGGCTTGTTCTTATCATTAAGTCTGGGTCTGGTTGACCTGCTGTGTAAATGCTTTCTGATATTAGTTTTTCATTAATATCTTTTATATCAATTTCTCCTGATTTTACTTTTTCTGCAATAACTTTTGTACTGTGTACAAGTTCTGCTCTACCACCATAGTTAAATGCTATATTTAGAATTAATCCTGTATTATTTTTAGTTTTTTCAACTAATTTATCAATCTTTTTTTGAATATCTGGTGGTATATTTTCTTTCTCTCCAATCACTCTAATTTTTATATTTTTTAGGTCTAGTTTTCTAAGCATAGAATCTAAGTTTGCTTTTAATATAAACATTAAAGCAGAAACTTCTTCTTGTGTACGTTTCCAATTTTCTGTTGAAAACGCATATACTGTTAAATATTTAATTCCTATTTCATTGCAAAATGTTGCTATGTTATCTAAATTCTTTGAACCTGCTTTATGTCCATCTTTTGTGGTTAGTCCTCTTGCTTTAGCCCAACGTCTATTTCCATCCATAATTATTGCTATATGCTTTGGTAAGTTTTCTAAATCTATTTCTTCCATATCTTCGTCCTTTCAATTTTACTTCTATACTATTCTATCATAAAAAGCATAAAAAATGAATTTTTTTTGCAAATTTACTAAAATATATTTTTAAAACTCAATCTTTCTCTATCACAAACATGATTTGTAAAGAAAATTGCTTCTTCAATTTCTGGAATTGCTTCATCTAAGTCTCCATTTTCTATACTAGATTTTGCTCTTGTAAAGGCTTGTTCTAAATTATCTATTTCTTGATGAACTATTATAATTGACCATGTATTGCTTATTTCTTGCCATTTTTCATCAACATTATTTGCAAGAGTTATAATTTCATCTCTTTCATTATTTTCCTTTATATTTATAGTTTTATCTTTCAACTCATTTAAATCGGCTAATAGTTCTTCTGTTGTTTTGCTTAGGTAGTTTTGCATCATAAAATCCCCAACTATAATAATTAATATAATTGAAATAATTATTATGGTATCTCTCATTTTCATTTCCTTTCTTTTTCTTGGCAAAAGATTTGTTCTTTTCCATCAAAAGTTACTATTAATGCATTTTCTGGCTTTATTTTAAATTTGTCAACTTGCTTTTTTAACCATATTTCATCTTTTCCAATTTTCTTTAAATTCTTATACATTATTCTTCCATCTATTATTAAATCATATGGAATTCCCTCATATTCGGGTATTATATTAAAATCTTCTGGTATTGTATTTCGTTTTTCTGGCTTTTGTATTACACTTATTTGACCACTTGTTTCAAGTATTGCATATTCTACGTCTCCAAGTGTGAAAATATTATTTTGTCTAAGTCTTTCTTGAAGTTCATTTATTGTTATCTTTTCTTTTTTTAAAGCTTTTTCATCAATCTTTCCTCTATATATTAGTATCTGTGGTTTTCCACAGATTATTTGTCTTAGTCTTATACTTTTTAGGTTAATAATTGAAATTATTAATTGGAACAATAATAATGCTAAAATTGGTATTATACCATTAAATATTGGAATTCCTGTATCAGACATTGGAACAGAAGCTAAATCTGCAATCATTATAGCAATAACTAACTCGAATGGCTGCATTTGGCTAATTTCACGTTTTCCCATTATACGCATTACTACTAACACTAGTATGTAAATAATGCTTACTCTTACAAAAGTGTTTAACATTTTTGTCTCCTTTTTATTTTATAGTTAAATTTTTCACATTTTTTTTGAATTTATACAAGATTTTTTTGAATAAAATTTTATTTATTGAAAATAATATATATGAAACCTAAAAATCAAAGCAAAATTAAATATATATATTTAAAGTTAGGAGGTTTTAAGCAAATGGGAAATAACAATCAAAATGTACAAACTTCAAACGGTACTAATACAGCTTGGTTAATAGTTGGCAGACTAATAACTGCTGCTATAGTTCTTGCTATTACAGCTTTCTTCACACCTGGTTTTGAGATTAATAATTTTTGGGCTTTAGTCGCTGCTGCTGTTGTGCTTACTATTATGGATTACCTTATTTCTAAATTTACAGGTATTCAAGCAAGTCCTTTTGGTAAGGGATTTGTAGGATTTGTTCTATCAGTTATTATACTCTATGCTACACAATATTTTGTTGCAGGTTATGCAATTTCTTGGATGTCTGCAATAATCGGTGCTTTAATTTACGGCGTAGTTGATTATTTCTTACCTGGTGAACAAAAGATGTAGTAAAATAGGGAACTTCGAAATGAAGTTCCCTATTTTTTTTATACATCAATAACTTGTGTTGCTCTAATTCTTAAATAATCACTTAATTCTAGTGTTTGTTTTTCTACTTCTACTCTATAATAAATTTTTCCAAGTTCACTTACTGAATATAGTTTATCTAGATGGTCACATGGTAATAGTTCGTTTCCTGTCTCAATATCCATCAAACCATATTTTGAATCACTTTTTATTACAATTGCCTCATTTTGCAAATAATCCATTTTGGGAACAATTAGTGTATATAGTATTTTGTTTTGTGAATCAGCTTTATATCCAATATCATCATAAACAATTTTACCTATTAAGGTTCCATCCTTTTTCATTATACCATATTTATTATTATTTTTTACCTTGTATAACATTCTTTCATAATTGAGTATTTCTAAACCATCATATTTTAATGATTGTTCCACATGTCCAGTTGTACTAATTATTCCGTATTGCCCATTTGTATTAGAAACTATATAGTTAAAATTGTATTCATCAAAGTATATGCTTGTATATTTTGCTCCACCTATTATTTCTTGGTAATTTGTGTCCAATACACTCCATATTCCATTTTTGCTTACTATAATAAAGTCATAAGCTAATGCTTTTTGGTTGTTTTGATCTGTTGCTATTTCATATCCCAATTCTTTTAATTTACTTTGATACATACTTGCTAATTGTTTTACATTATAAATCTTTATTTCATTATTAGCATTTGTAATATATTTTATGTTTAAAGCTTGTTGCAAATCATCTACTGCAATATATAAATTATTATTGTATGCAATTATGTTATGTTTTAATGTATAATATTGATAATCTAAATTTGTACCCTCTTCATATTTATACATCTTATTTGAATCCATTTCGAAGCCTGATATAAAATTATCAAATTTAATATAACATTTTGTTGTATCAACATCATATTCTTGGTATTCGCTGTTATCAAATTCATATCCAAAGAATTCTGATAATTGTTTTAAATTAATATACTGATTTCCTGCACTATCACTTATTAAAAAACCATCTTGTAGTTCTTTAATCTCGTCTCCTATATACAGTGTTTTTGGGATTACTTTATTTGCCTCTAAAAAAATAATCAATATTCCTATTAAAATAAACGCAATTATTGATACAATCAATAAAGCCCATATTATTTTCTTTCCTTTTGGTGTTTTTTGTTTTTGATATTGTTTTTCATTTAATAAATCCATACTTATTCATTCCTTTCATGGTTTTATTCTTTAGTATCATATCCATATTTTTTGTAAAACTCATTTTTGAAATCAAGCAGTCTGTCTTCCTCAATAGCTTGTCTTACCTGTTCCATAAGTCTTACTAAAAATCTTAGATTATGAATTGATAATAGCCTAACTCCAAGTATCTCATTTGTTTTAATAAGATGCCTTATATAAGCTCTTGTGTAGTTTTTGCAAGTATAGCAATCACATTCATCATCTAGCTTATTCCAATCTTTTTCATATGTTGCATTTCTTATTACAACTTTTCCATGTGATGTTAAGGCTGTACCATTTCTTGCTATTCTTGTTGGCAAAACACAGTCACACATATCTATTCCCGCAATTGCTGCTTCTATTAAATAATCAGGTGTACCAACACCCATTAGGTACCTTGGTTTATTTTCTGGCATAAGTGGTGTTGTATATCTTAAAATTCTTAAAAAGTCCGCTTTTGATTCTCCTACACTTATTCCCCCAATCGCATAACCTGGAAACTCTAAGTTTATTAAATCTTTTGCTGAAATTTTTCTCAAGTCTTCAAAAAAGCCTCCTTGAATTATTCCAAACAATCCCTGTTTATCTGTAGTTGTATGTGCTTTTCTACATCTTTCAGCCCATCTTGTTGTTCTTTCCATTGATTTTTTTGTATATTCATATGTTGCATTTGGTTCAACACATTCATCAAATGACATTATTATATCCGCACCTAAAGCCTCTTCTATTTCCATTACTTTTTCTGGCGAAAAAAAGTGTTTACTACCATCTAAGTGTGATTTAAACTCAACTCCATCTTCTGAAATTGTTCTTAAATCGCTTAAGCTAAATACTTGAAAACCTCCACAATCCGTTAAAATTGGCCTGTTCCAATTCATAAATTTATGAAGTCCCCCAGCTTCTTTAACTAATTCATGTCCTGGTCGTAAATATAAATGATATGTATTTGAAAGTATAATTTCTGCTTTTACTTCTTCTTTTAATTCTTCAGGTGTCATAGATTTTACAGTTGCTTGTGTTCCAACTGGCATAAATACTGGTGTTTGAATATCTCCATGAGGAGTATGTACTACTCCTCGTCTTGCTCCCGTTTGTTTGCAAACATGTTTAAGTTCATATGTAATTGCTTCCATTTTAATTATCCTTTCTGCTTTACTTTATGTTCCTTTTGTGTTATTTACTGTATTGTTTGTTGCATTTTCTGTGGTATTTTCAGTTGTATTCCCTGTAGTATTATTACTTACAGTGTTATTTATATTATTATTTTCATTTGATTTTTCTTGTGTTGTTGTTGTCTCTGTATTAGATGATTCACTTGGTGTTTCTGGTGTCGTGGATACTGATGTTTCAGTTTTTGTAGTTGTTTTACTTACTCCTCTTTTTACTATTTTATTTAATGGGCTATATGAATCTGTTGATAATAATTCCTTTGAAATTTCTTGTCCATTTAACTTAACTATTCTATATGTTTTACTTTTACACCCTTTTAGCCCCCATTGTGCTACACTTTCTGTTCCTGGTGCTAAACTTGAATCATTTTCATAAACTACGCTATACGATGTATAACTTTGTACCTCTGTTATAATTTCTATATCATATTCAACTTCTTCTTTTATTCCGAAAATTTTGATTTCTGCTAATCCACCACCTGATTTTGTTTTTAGCATTATTGGATATTTCCTTGTGTTTTCAAATTGAAAATCAAGTGAACCATAAACAACTGTGGCATCTTTTCCTGGTTCTACATATCCTGCTTGGAACATATGGTTATGTCTTTCAACAATTTTCATGTTTGCATACAATGCTGCATCATATAATGTTGAAGATATTTGACATATCCCTCCTGCAAGCATTGGTACAACTTTACCTCCAGCAAAACCGTTTGCATATTGGTAACCTTCTTCCACTGTTCTCTTCCCAAGTGTTTTATTATATGAAAATACTTCACCTGGCATTATAACTACACCATCTAATTTAGATAATGCAATCTTCAAATTTTTTGATCTTGGTACATTGCTTTCATCATATTTTGTTGAGAATGAGCTTAATAAATCTGGAAAAGCTTCCTCTCCTATCTCATTTGTATGCACTTTGGGTTCTGTAATAATGAGTTCTATAACATATTCATCTTTTTGTTCTTTTATTTCTTCTTTTGCTTTTTCTACATCAAAATCTATTCCATTTTTATGTGGTATTATTTCGAAGGGGTCTGTTGTATATGTTGCATCTTGTGGTTCAGATTTAACTTCCTCATGTATTTTTTCTATGTTTATTTCCAGACATTCTGCATTATCTACTTTTAATGTTAATATATCTTGGCTTCCTGTTTTTATGGCATTAATTATTAGCTCTTTGGCACTATCTGTATCTATAACTTTTCCTGCCTTTCCTCTTGTTATTACTAATTCTTTGTCATCTTCTTCTACACTATATGTATTATCTTGCATAGCTTCAGGCATTTTTAAGTTTACTTCTTTTAAAAAACTATTTAATGTTTCCTCGTTATATGTAACCTCTAAGTTGATTTTTGTTTCTTCAAACATTGTTCTTAAAATTTCAAAGTTATTCTCAATTATATTTCCATTTCTTCCAGTGTTATATGCTTCTTCTATTGCTTCATCTATATGATATTCGACCTCTAATTGTTCCGGTACTAAAGTAAAAGTTTCTCCATTTGCAACAATTTGAATTTCTCTAGTTTTTTCTTCTTCAAATTTTTCATTTAATAATTTTGTTGCTTCATCTATTGTTAGACCTTCCATATTTATATTTCTAATAAATACACCATTTAAAATAGATTCATTGTTAGAGTTGATTAGTGCAAATATTGTTGAAAAAACTCCACTAATAATCAAAAGTATAAGAATAATAATTAATATTACTATACACTTGTTTTTGCCTTTTTTAGGTTGTTTACTTTGCTTAAATGAATATGTTTGTTCTATTTTCTCATTTTTCCTTTTTTCATTAATTTTTTCTGCTTCCACATCTTTTTTAACTTTTTCTTTTATTTCTTTAGTTTTTTCTTCAGCTACATCATTTTCTAAAATTTCTGCTTTTAATTTTTCATCCATAGTTTCGGCACCTTTCATCAAAATTTATCTCTTTTTGTTTAATCTTATCATAAAATGTCTTTTTTTACAATATTATTTACAGAAATTTAATAAGTAATTATTTTATTTAATTATATTATTGCTCATTGAAAAATATTTCAAAAATTGTTTTATTTAAAGCCTTTGCAATTTTTTCCATTATTTCTACAGATGGATGTGTTCTTGACCCTTTTTCTAGGTGACATAGATACCCACTTGATACTCCAGATTTTACAGAAAGTTCATCTAAGGTCATTCCTTTTTCTTTTCTTATATTTTTCAATTTGTTGTAATACATGTTAAAACCTCCTTTGTCTAATTAACAATGATAATATCATAACTCAATTTGACAAGTCAAGAGTTTTGTGATATTTTTTTATAAAATTTGATGTTTTTTTCTTATTTACTACTAGACAATTTTGATTTTGTTTAGTATAATAGGAAAAGATAATTTTTAGAAATGAGGTAATTTTATGATTGGAGACATGATTGCAATTATTAGAAAAGAGAAAGGAATAACAAAAACAGAGCTTGCTGAAATGACCGGAATTAACATTGGTCACTTAACCCATATAGAAAAAGGTGAAAGAAATCCAAGCCATAAAGCATTAAGAAATATTTGCAAAGCATTAGATGTTCCTTATCAACAATTAATGTACACATATGATAAAGAATTAAATGAAGATCAAACAAAATATGGACTAGCTGAACATATTGCATACAACAAGGTTTTAGCTGTTGACAATTTAAATGCATTTGTAGATTGCCCATCTTCTGCTCCATCTGCATCACTTGCTATTAAGGTTCCTGATGATGCCATGGAAGGAGTTTGCAAACAAGGAGATTACATTTTTGTGGAGTTTAATTCTCCATTAGTTAATAAAGATATTGGTTTATTTAGTGTGAATGGTCAAATTGTAATTAGAAGATTTTTCTTAAAAAAAGGTAAATACACGTTAAAAGCAGACAACAAATCCTTTAAAGACATTGCTATTACCAACACTGACAGTTTTTACATTATAGGAAAAGTTTTATAATTTATAATTTTTTTACAATTTTTTTAATTTTTTTGTAAAAAACTCTTGCATTATATATTTTTTAATAATATAATGTTGGTAGCAAAAGATAAACAAAAAAAGAGGGAATAAAATGGAACTATTAAAAAACATATTTTTTGATACAGATAAGTTAATACAAGGCTCAACTGTTAAGATTTCTTACACTGGAAAATTTTTTGAAGATGCTTCTGAAGAAGTATTTATTCATTATGGTTTTGGAGAAAATTGGGATAATTTATCTGAATTGAAAATGGAAAAAACAGATTTAGGTTTTCAAATCGCAATAACTTTACTAGATAGCAATACTTTCAATTTCTGTTTTAGGAATGGAAATAATGAATGGGATAACAATAATTCACAAAACTATGTATTTGAATTAGAATCTCCTTGCACTGATTTAGTTTTAAGCAATACGGGATATGGTTTAGATAGACCTAATAGATTAAGAAAAACTTACATTTGGGGTAAAAAAATTAAACTTGCAGTTTATAAGATTGTTAGGTATATTCCAAAGCTAATTACAGGAAATTTTAGAAGAAAAATTGAAGAGAAATAACTATAAACGCCCTTGTTTAAGGGCGCTGTTTTTATGTTATAACATATCCTCCATTTATAGCTATAACTTGCCCAGTTGTAAATTCATCTTCAATTAACCATTTAACACATCTATAAATGTCCATAACTTTCCCTATTTTTCTAATTGGTGTTTCATTTTTTATTTCTTGTTTTATTTGTTCATCTAGTTTACTATTCATTTCTGTATCTATAATTCCTGGTGCAATTGAATTTACCCTAATATTTGATGGTCCAAGTTCTTTTGCTAGAGATTTTGTTAGTGCATCCATTCCAGCTTTTGAAATTGAATATACTGTTTCACATGATGCTCCAACTTGTCCCCACATTGAAGATATATTTATAATTAATCCATTTTTATTATGTATCATATTAGGAACCACTTCTTGAGACATACAAAAGGCTGATTTTAAATTTGTATCTATAATTTCATCCCAGTCATTTTCTGTTACATCTTGAAACATTTGTAATTTTGCTATTCCTGCATTATTAATTAATACATCAATTTTCCCCCATTTTTCTAATACAAACTTAACCATATTTTTTACTTCATTTTTTTTTGAAACATCTGCTTTAAAAATTTCAATTAATATTCCTTCCTCTCTTAAAATTTCTTGTAAATCTTTTGCTTGTTTATCTGATTTATTATAATTTAAAAGAACATTATGTCCTTCTCTTGCCAAGTTTTGAACTAAGCATCTTCCTATTCCTCGTGAACCTCCTGTAACAATAATATTCATACAAATTACCCCTCTTTCTAATAAAAATATTAACATTATTTGTATTAAATGTCAATAAACTTTATATTATCTGCTTTATGTGATTTATATAGTATTTTTTGTCCTTCACATATACTTCTACAACATCAAACCTTATATTTTCTTTTTCTAAGTGTCTTATATATAGATAATATTCTGCTGTTTTCATCATATGGTTTATCTTTGTTTTTGTAACCGCTTCTGATGGCAAACCATATTCAATGCTAGTCCTAGATTTTATTTCTACAAAAACCACATAACTTCCATCTAATGCAATTACATCTATTTCTCCCTGCTTACATAAAAAATTTCTATCTAAAATATTATAATTAATATTCTTTAAATACTCTACTACAATATCTTCTCCTTTTCTTCCTAAAATATGCCTTAAGTACATCTATCTCCTCCTAAAGAAATTACCTGGCATGCTTTCTATATATCCTTCTAACTCAAGCATGGTAAGTATTGTATTTACTTCTAGTATCTTTATTTTTGTTTTTTTGCTTATCTCATCAGAATTTAATGGTTCTTGTAATACATCATAAACTTTCTTATATTCTTTTGATATTTCAATTTGTAAATCTGTATCTTCATTTCTGATTGATTTTATATTTTTAAAAAAGGGTAATAAATCCTGAGCTTCTGTAACTAACATTGCACCTCGTTTTATTAATCTATTTGTTCCAATGCCTGCTTCATCTCCAATTCTATGTGGTACGCAAAAGATCTTTCTATTAAATTGTTTTGCATATTCCGCAGTAATTCCTGTTCCACTTTTTTCCCTTGCCTCCACTACTAATATACCCATTCCCAAGCCTGCAACTATTCTATTTCTATCTCGAAATCCTTGTGGAAATACATCTATGTCTGGCTCATATTCTGTAATTACTGTTCCCCCATATTTTAATATTCTTTCAAACATCTCTTTGTCTGGAAATATATGATCAAATCCAGAACCAAGTACTGCAATTGTTTTTCCTCCGTGTTTCAATTGCTCCAAGATGTGCTGCACTATCTATTCCCTTTGCCATTCCACTTACTATTGTTACTCCATTTTTTGCAAGATCCATAGCAAATTTTTTGGCAATTTTTACTCCGTATTCTGTGCAATTTCTAGAACCTATTATTGCTACATTTTCATTATTTAAAATTGTTTCATCCCCAAGAACATATAGTTTTTTAGGTGGTTTTCTTATTTTTCTTAAAGCTTCTGGGTATAACTCATTTTCGTATTCTATTTCTTTTATGTTCATTTTTGCTCCTCTTTAAAGTAAACCTAATTTGCCCAATATTTTCTATCTAATGATCTATACTGTATTGCTTCTGCAATATGTTTAACTTCTATATTTTCACATTCCTCTAAATCTGCAATTGTTCTTGCTACCTTTAAAATTCTACCATATGCTCTTGCACTAAGTTTTAATTTATTGAATGCATTCTCTAATATCTGTTTTCCTTTTTCATCTAGAACACAGTACCTATCAATAAGCTTTGGAGTAAGCTCTGAATTGGATAAAATGCCTACTTCTTTATATCTTTTAATTTGTATTCGTCTTGCTCTATCAACTCGTTTTTTTATTTCTTCTGATGTTTCAATTTTATCATCATTTTCTAAACTTTTATATTTTACTGGACTTACTTCTATACAAATATCTATTCTATCAAGTAATGGTCCACT
The DNA here is from genome assembly GCA_964612395.1 of uncultured Clostridium sp. Lineage (GTDB taxonomy): Bacteria > Bacillota > Clostridia > TANB77 > CAG-508 > UMGS1781. The sequence continues at coordinate 12,684 of CAZTBY010000001.1, forward strand.
AATTTTCCCCATGTATTTAGCAATTGTTGAAGGAGAACAAGTACATTCCTTTTCTTTAGATCCATAATAACCACATGGACACGGGTTCATACTTGCTGCAAACATAAAGTTTGCAGGATATGTAAATGTTCCATTTATTCTCGATACTGTAATTTGTCTATCTTCTAATGGTCCTCTTAAAACTTCTAGTGTACTTTTATGAAATTCTGTAAGTTCATCTAAAAATAATACTCCATAATGTGCTAAACTTATTTCTCCGAGGTTTCGGTATTCTACCTCCTCCTACTAGTGAAACACCAGAAACAGTATGATGTGGTGCTCTAAATGGTCTTGTTGAAATAAGTGGTATATCTTGTTTTAATATACCTGCTATGCTATGAATTTTTGTAATTTCCAATGCTTCTTCAAAACTTAAATCTGGCAATATAGTTGGGAGCCTTCTTGCAATCATTGTTTTTCCGAGAACCTGGGCTTCCTACAAGAAGAAAATTGTGAGAACCAGCTGCTGCAACCTCCATAGCTCTTTTTATATTTTCCTGTCCTTTAACTTCTGAAAAATCTATATTGTATTTTTTATTTTGTTCAAAAAAACTTTCTATTTTAATTTCAATTGGACTTATATTCTCTTCTTTGTTTAAAAATCTCATGACTTGGAGTAAGTTTTTAGCTGGTAATACCTCTATCCCAGATACAATTCCAGCTTCTTTAGCATTTTCTTCTGGCACTACAATTTGCTTTATTCCAAGTCTTCTTGCTTCTATACACATTGGAAGAACACCATTTACTTTGTTTAATTTTCCATCTAATGATAATTCACCTATGAATGCTATATTATCTATATTTGCGGAGTGTATTTCTTCCATTGATGCTAAAATTCCTATTGCCATTGGTAAATCATAACTCGAACCTTCTTTTTTAGTATCTGCTGGTGCTAAGTTTACAATTATTTTTTTACTTAGAAAATCTACATTTGAATTTTTTATTGCAGTTTTAACTCTTTCTCTTGCTTCTTTTACACTTGCATCTGGCAAACCGAACTACTTCCCATGATGGTAGTCCACTAGATACATCAACTTGTACATCAACTAGATACCCCTCTAGTCCATGTAAAGCCATACTTTTTACTATTGATAACATTTTTCCTCCTTGAAAACTACTGGCGAAATGCCTCGAAAATAATTAATTAGATTTAAATCTTTATTATAATAACATAAGTTTTGATTTTTTGCAACAAAAATCGTATGTCAGATTTCGACAAAACTCGACATACGATTTTTTTATATTTTTAATTTAAAACTTCAACATCAACATATCTTACACCCCATTGAAGAGCTTCTTGGTGTGAGTTCATGTATATATCTATTCTGTTTCCCTGTATTGCTCCACCTCTGTCCTCAACAGTATATGTTGTTCCATTTATTACTACTTTTGTTCCAAATGCAAATGTACTTGGTGCTGCAATTGTATGATTTGCTGTTGCTTTAACTCCTGATGCTGTTATTCCATTTGTTTTACCACAACATTGCATACACGCACAATATGCTGTAACTTTATAAATACCACTTTGTCCAGAAGTTCCGGTAGCTCTTGAATATGAACTTCTTGATGTTACAATTGACTTGCTTTGTACTTGTACTATCTTATCAACTGGTTCCTTTATAACTTCCTGAGATAATTCTTCCCTCATTATTTCTACATCATTTTTGTATGTTACTTTGTAAGTTACTTTCTTTTCGCCATTTTTACCATATTGAATAATTGCATTTCTTGTAGTTGCTGCTCCATTAGAAACGTCTTTAGTTATTGTTTCAAATGGTATTTCTTCTATAACTACTTCAATTTTTTCAGCAATGTTTGTATAATCCTGTAAAATTTCTTCTTTATTGATATCTGTTGTTGTGTTTTCTGCAACCTTTACAGGTTCCATACCATTTGAAGTAATTTTTATTATTTTGGTATTTGTTATATCAGATTCTAGACCCGGTACAACAGTTTCATTATCCTCTAAAACTATATGGTTTTCTTCTAAAATATCAGCTACTTTTGTTTTAGATGTAAGCACTGTAATTTCTTGATTGTTTGAAAATTTTATATTAACATTATTTAGTTTAACACTTCCTGCAAATACTACCATTCCGAATACTGCTACTAATATTATACTAAGAATTATTATTTTCTTTACATTAGAAGATTTTAAATAATTTTTCATATTTTTATTAAATCCCTCCTTGGACTCACCTTTTTTATTATACTATTTTTTGGAATGATTGTCAAATTTTTGTAACAATTTTGTCATATTTTTATTAATATTATATGCTGCTTGTACCAAAATATTCCTACGGAAACATGATTTTCCGTCGATTTAATTCGACTTATTTTTATTTTACTTTTTTTATATGTATTGCATTTTTTCTATAGTTTGTGTTATAATCATTTTGTGTAAAAATATACTATAAAGAAAGGTGGAATTTATTATGTGGATTGCTTTAATTATAATCGTTGTACTTGTTATAGCTGTTATTGCATTATATAATGGCTTAGTAAGTTTAAGACAAAAAGTTAAAAACGCTTGGAGTCAAATTGATGTACAATTACAAAGAAGATTTGATTTAATTCCTAATTTAGTAGAAACTGTTAAAGGTTATATGGGGTATGAAAGTGATGTTTTAACAAAGGTTACAGAACTCAGAACATCTTGGGCAAATGCTTCAACTGTTAAAGAAAAATCTGAATTAGATAGTGAACTTTCTGGTGCATTAAAAACTATTATGGCAGTTTCTGAAAACTATCCAGAATTAAAAGCAAGTACAAACTTTAGTCAATTACAAGAAGAATTACAAAACACAGAAAATAAAATATCTTTTTCTAGACAATTCTATAATGACACTGTAACAAAATATAACATTAAATTACAAGTTGTTCCTTCAAACATAATTGCTTCTATGTTCCATTTTGAACCTGAGCAGTTATTTGAAACCGAAAGCCAAGAAGCTAGAAAAAATGTTAAAGTTGATTTTAACAATTAGTAAAAAAGGTGGTCACTTCACTTAAGCTGACCACCTTTTGCTATTTTCTTTTTAATCTATTACTTATTGTTAATTTTAAATCTCTTAATTTATAACCACATTTTTCAAATAAGAAATAAATTACTGGTTTATATATTTTGTGCATATCCATAAATTCCACAAAATCTGCATTAAATCCTTTTTTAAATCTATACAAACCCTCATTATAGTGTGTTTCATCTGTTGCACATACTCCTCTAAAATCATAGCAATCCATCCCTCTATTGATTGCTTCTTTTATCATTTCCCATTGTAAAAGATATGTTGGCATTAAGTTTCTGTGTTCGTTTAAACTTCCTCCATACAAATACCATTCTTTATTGCCATAAAAAATATTTAATACACATGCAATAGGCTTACCTTCATAATCTGCAAAAACTAATTTGATATTCTCTTTATTAAAGCTATCATAAATTTTCTCAAAATATTCCTTTTTTCTTATATAGAAGCCATCTCTTTCTCCTGTTGTTTCAAGTATATCTTGGAATTCTCCTAAATCCTCACGTGTTCCCTCTCTTAAAATTACTCCTTTTTTGGTTGCTAAACGTATATTATATCTTGTTTTAGAATGAAAACTTTGAAAAACTTCTTCCTCAGTTTTTCCTTTTAAATCTAGCCTAAATACATATCTTGGTTGCAATAAAGTTTCAATATCTTTTACTTTTTCTTCTACTACAAAACCATTTTTTCTTGCCATATCTTTAAAGTCTTCGTTGCTTGCAAGTATATCTGGATCTAATTTTAGCATAAAAGCATTGTATTTCTTAGCAAGTTTATCTGCTTCTTCAATTAATTTCTTAAATGACTCTTCATCATCAATATCACATACCGGTCCTCTTGGTGCATACATTAAATATGAATTAATATATGGTAATTTACGTATCAAAAGGCTCAAAGATGCCTTTATTTTACCTTTTTCATCTCTCACAATAATTACTTCGTTTTTCCAATCGCTTTTAATTCTTGCCCATTCTGGACCTTGTGCATAATGTCCTTTTTCATTCTTTTCTAAAAATTCTTTGTATTCTTTTTCATCAATCATTTTTGTCTCCAATCTTAAAAATAGTTCTAGCATTTTGATATGTTTGTTTTGCAACCTCTTCTATTGAAATTTGTTTTATTTCTGCTATTTTTTGTGCTATATATTTTACATTACTTGAGTTATTTCTGCTCCCTCGAACAGGTTCTGGGCTTAGGTATGGAGAATCTGTTTCAATTAGTATTTTATCCATTGGAATTATGTTTATAAAATCTGTTGCATTTTTTGAACTTTTGAAAGTTATAGGACCTGCACAAGATATGTAAAATCCTATTTTTAGGGCTTCTTTTGCAAGTTCTACATTTAATGGGCAACAATGGAAAACACCTTTATTTTGGCAAGTTACTTTGTTCTTTAAAATATTTAATGTATCCATCACTGCTTCTCTTGTATGAATAACTATTGGTAAATTTAATTCGTTCGCAAGTTCAATTTGCTTAATAAATACCTCTTGTTGTTTTTCCTTATTTGCTTTACTCCAATAATAATCTAGCCCAATTTCCCCTATTGCAACAACTTTTTTTGCTTTAGCCATTTGTTCTAATGTTTCTATATAGTCTTCTTCTAAATTATCTATATCATTTGGTGATATTCCAACTGTTGCATAGATAAATTCATGTTTATTCGCAATTTGTATAGCTTTTTTAGAACTTTTTAGACTATAACCTGCATTTACAATTGTAGCTACTCCTGAGTTATATATCTCATTTAAAACTTTTTCTCTATCACCATCAAACTTTTCATCATTATAGTGTGCATGTGAATCAAATAATTTCATTTTTTCCCCTTTTCTAAAACATTAGAGACGGTTTTAGAATAATTTCCGTCTCTATTTTCTCACAAAACTATATATTATTAATCGTTGTTTCTGAATAATTGTTTACAGAATCGTTAACAATAAAGTAGTCTGCCATTGATTCATTATTCTCCAAAGTTGAGTTGTATTCTTCTTTGGTTGCACTTTTATATTTTTCTGCAGCTGATTCTACATCTTCAATTAAACTACTTTCATAAGATTGTATTATGTTATATAGGAATTCATTATTTTCAATATTAGTTTCGATTTCGTTCATATCTTCATCTGTAAGGTCATTTGCATTTATGCTATTTCTAACATTTTTTTGTTCAACCTTTGTATTATAATCAATACTATATTTTACAGTAATTGTAACTGAAGATGTTTCATCAATATTTGCTTTTAATGTTACTGTATCTTTATTGTCTCCTTCTTCTTTTATTGTTAGTGTAAACATAGTAACAGCCTTACTAATATCAATTGAATCTTCATTTATTGCAAATGTTATTTCTACTTTTTCATATTCTTTTTCAGCAATTGTTACAACAATTGCTTCATCATCTGTAACATTTATCATTGAAACTTCAGTTTTTACTATTTTACCAGTAAGTCTCTTTGTATAAATCGCAATTTCTAAATAGTTATCATTTTCAATGTCTTCATCATCAATTTCAATTTGTTCTAATTCTTCAACAATATTTTTAATTTCATTAATAGGACTTATTTTATATAACTCATCTATTAATTCTGTTATTATTTGTTCAATTTCCTTAGCTGTAAACTTTACTGTTGTTTTTGTTAATTTATCACCATCAACTTTAACATTTTCTTGCGTTAATTTTTTTGAATTCACTTCATCTAATAATATTTGTTTTAATTCTTTAACAATTTTTTCACTTACTTCAATGTTTTCTGTGTTGAAAATCTCGTCTATCTCTATACCTTCCATTTCTTCACTTGGAACTTGAATATATTTGCTATAAATGTTGTTAAGTAAAAAATACATATTATTATCTTGAATTAAACCTTCTATACTTATTACAGGTTCATCAAAAGCTGATACAGAAATTTCCTGGTTTAATACTTTTTTATCCATATTAAACTCGGTTGTTAAATTAAGCTTTGCCATTTGCAAATAAGCATTTGCCATCATCATATCTTGTTGTTGAGAATTTAATGATGCTGATACTTCAATATCTAACTTTCCCTCTTTTTCTGAGTTTAATTCTACCATATCAAAAACTTTAGATATTGCCTTTTCGAATATTTTTTGTGGTTTGTTATTAAATGTTTTTAAATACACAAACCCTCCAACAGCTATAAGTGCCATTAAAACAAGTATAACAACTGTTACAATTAAGCCAACTTTCTTTTTTGACTTTTTCTCAAAATCTTTTTCTTCCATAAAAAAACCCCTTTTCAAACATTTTATGTGTGAATGATATCATAATCGAGCATATTAAGTCAATACAATTTGTCCATTTTTTGATTGTTTTAATGTTTTTTTGTATAATACTGTATTCCATCATACTCTATGCCATTTAAGTAATAAACTTCTAAACTCTGTTCATTAACTATATAAACATCGCCATTACTTGTTGTACCACCACCATAGTTTAAAGTTATATTATATAATTTGCTTAAATCTATCTCATAGTAATTGTCGTTATCCCTAGAACTTGCTTGTGTTCCCAATGTAGTTTTGGCATTAAAAGCTGTTTCTTTTATTGGTGCACTACCATTTTCATTATAGTATAAAAGTATTTTATTTTTTAATAATTCAATATCTGCACACATGTAATTATAATTTCTAATATCTTTACCAGTATCCATCTTTTTTACAACAACCCCTGTAAGAATTGCTATTATTATAATTGTTATAATTAAAATTATTAAAGTAATGCCTTTTTCATTTTTTATATGTTTTTTCATTAGTTTCTCCTTTCAAATCTCACTTCTTATTATATTTATTTTTACACTTAATTGAAAAAAAGTCAAGCATTTTTTTGTTTTTCTAATATAATCTTAACATTCTTCTGATTTTATTTACCACTCTCTTAAATATAGACTCTTTATACTCAACAATATTATTTGACTTTGATGAGTTGTCTTTGCTGTTTATCTCTAGTTGCTTACTTTCAAAAATATTATCCGGATTGTATTTTTCGTAATTTTCTTTCTCTTTTTGACTCTTTAAATATGCATCTTCTTCAAATAGTTCTTTCTTTTTTTCTTCGTCACACCAATAATTTCTGTATATAAGTGATAACAGTAACTTAGTATTTTCCTTCAATAATTGCTTATTTATTGGAATATTAACATTTATATTGCTTATATAGGAATTGTCCATATTTTCTTTAATAAATCTAATTAGTTTATTGGGAAGTTTATCGGTATATTTCTTTTCCATAAAATTTAGTATTGTATCTACTTCTTTTAAGGATTGTTTATATTCTAGAGTCATCTTCTTTTTCCTCCCACTCTAACCTTTTTTGATTTTCTTGAATACCATTTCTTAAATTTTTCATTCCCATTTCTCGTTCATCAAAAGTAACATCTTTGTCCAGTTGTTCAAAGGCTTCCAATGAAAAATTCTTTTCCTTTTTATTTCTATATATAGTAGAATAATCTTTAATTTTTGATTTAGCCTCCTCCAATAATTGCGATATGCTTTTTTCCCCACCACTTCTTCTTTTTGCAACAATTGGTTTTGTTACTATAAAATACAGATTTTCAAAATAAGCTGATAAGGTTTTAAACTCTTCTTCTCCCAAATATTTTATATGTTCATTTGTACCATTTAATTGAGAATTTCTAAAAATGTTTACTAATTCTTGGTTTTCAAATAATAAATCAATTCCTTCATTTAATCTATGAAAATAAGTCTCTGTACTAAATTGTCTGCCTAGTATTATTGACATGATTTTTTCCTCGTCATAACAATTTATTGCCTCTTCTAAACCTGTGTGTGTTTCTTCTTTCGAAACATATTTTCCTGTTTCTTTATCTCTGTTTATAACTGTAGTAGCAATACCATCTCTTTTTTGTATTTGTCCGTTAACTATTGAATACTCTTTATTATATGCCTTTATTAAATGCCCCATTTCGTGTACTAGTGTAGACATTGTTCTTTCATCTTGTAAATTAGTACTTCCTTTTCCTGTAAGGTATATTAATCTTTTTGAAGAAATCTCCTCATCTGTTATAATTGGCATACTATCATAAAAAGCAGATGCAATTGTTGGTATTCTTTCTATCTCTTTATCAGGAAAGAACTCTGAAAGATATTCTTCTGAAGATTCATTTTCCTGTTGCATATGAATTTCACAACTTGATATTGCATCTAAAATTAATTGCTTATTCTCTTCTCCAAAATGTTGTATAAATGCAGGAATTATTTTTCCTAACGTTTCTGTTAATTCACTACTATATCCATTTTTTTCTTGTAATTCTTTTAAATATTCGTTCATTTTTATCTCCCCTGTAGTTTTCTTAGTCTTTTCACATACTTCAATAGTTTGTAGCTCTAACTAATATTATATTATCATAAATCATCATAAAAATTTACCTTAAACTTTTATAATTTTCCGCTTATAAAACTTCCAATTATATTATTGCATAAAAGAAAAATTTTTTCAACATTTTTAAACTTTTATAGAAATACTATTTTCTTGATAATCTATTTATGAAAAAACTAGTGGTTCTTTGTCATGTCTGACAAAGAACCACTATACTCGAAAACTCAACTTGACAAGCTGATCTTGAGATATTTAATTAATGTATCGACTGCAACCCTATAATTTTACATAAAGTACTGGGCGGAACCCTAGGTCGTAGTTGATGCTAGCCAGACTGATGTCGTTGTTACGGTCACTCGTTGAATAGTCAAAACCATCGCTATTGCCAGCACCGGTCCCTGCAAACTCGACGGCTTGAAGAATAAGACTCCGTAGTCCATTCAAATAAGTTACCTGCTACATCATATATATTTTTGGCAACATTCCTTATTTCTGCTGCTCCTGTGGTTAGGAAAATACTTGTGCTTTTGATTACATCTGTGCCAGCCGTTGTATTAGCTGAGCTCCATGTCCATGTTGAATTACTATATACACCTAAACTTCCTCTATATACTTTATATGTTTCTGAATTATAATAGTTTCCCCAAGTTGTACTATCTGTTACGCTGTGGTTTGAGTCTTTTATGAAGTCTACCATACTGCCCCTTCACTTACATCTGACATACTTTTTCCCCATTTTACATAGTTATATGGGTATTTATCTTGCTGTACTACAAATCCTTCTGTTTGGGATGAGCTACTTGTTCTTTCTGTTGTACTTCCTGCTTCATATCTTCCTATATAAAAGCCTCCATATTTATATATACTTTTGGTTAGTTCTGTTATTTGGTCTGCTATGCCATTTGTTTGGTCATAGTTATTTGTTGTATCATATGAATATGGCTCAGTAAAACTTGTACTTAGTCCTGTTGTTCTTTCTCCTCCTGTTGCTGTATTTTCAGCCCATTCTGACCTGTAGAAGCTTGCTATACTGTTTTCAGTATCTGTTGATTTTACTTCTACTGGTATCCATACAAACTGGTTATATTTTGTTTTTACGCTATCTGGATTTGTCCAGTCTGGTGTTGTTCCTTCTGGGATATCATAAATTACTAATCCATTATCTATACTTTGTTCAGACTTTATTCCAGATAAAGTAAATCCCTTTGGTATCCATGCTGTTTTTCCACCGCTTACATATTTTGTGTTTTCTGTTACTCTTGTTCCTAGTAGATTTTTTGATTTTTCTAATTCTTCTTGCTGCCTTTGCTGTTCTTCTACTTTATCCAATTCCCCCATTAGCTCATCTACTCTTGTCTGTTCTTGAGCAGTTTTATCATTTGTTCCTGATACTGCTTTTTCAGCACTTCCAAATAAATCTCATTTTATGGCTAAGTTTATACTTACTCCTACTAATATTAAAAGGATTATTATTGTTATTATTAGTGCAATCAACGTAATCCCTCTGTTTTGCTCAATTTCTTTTTTCATCTAAAAAAAATCCTCCCTTTTGTTTATTCTTAGCTTTGCCTTTGTTGTTATTTTTGTATTTTTTATACAAAAATATTCGTTTTTTCAGTACCCTTTGCTTTTTCAAAGTACTCTTATAGTTATTTTCCATATTACTAGCATAATTATATTTCATCTAATCTTCATTTGTCAACACAAAAATATTTTTTTCTAAAAGTTTTAATTACAAAACTAATCAAAAAAATATACACTCAAGAAACGGACTTCTATCCATCTCTTGCGTGTATACTTAATAAAGCATATGTAAATATGCCAATTATATTTTTTAGATTATAGCTTTCTTTACTCTTGCAACGGTTTTATCGGTTACATTCATCTTTTTTGACTCCTTTTTTTCTTTTGTTAAACTTAGTATACACCATTTAAGTTTTCACTGTCAACCTTTATTATAAAATTCTCATTTTTTTTAGTATCTTTCTAACATATTATTAATTCTTTTTTTTAATAAATATCTCTTATTCTCCTTTAATACAATTACCCAAAGATATACTATTATGAGGAACAATCCAATATTTTTATATATCAAAATTAAAATACTAGAAAGTACCGTCATGACAATCATCAAGACATTTGATGTCTTATATACAACTTCATCTGCAATTTCCTTTTCATTTTTTAAACAAATAATTGCATGCAAAATTCTCCCTCCATCTAATGGATGTATTGGTACTAAATTTAAAATAGCAAGTAATACATTTGTGTTTATTATAATATCACTTGCTTTTATATGTACAAATCTAAATATTATTGCAATTAGTATATTAATGAGAGGCCCAGCACTTGCAATTATAACCTTATTCTTTTCTGAATTTTCAAAACTTTCAAATACTATTCCTATTCCAAATGCTTGAATTTCAAAAGTTTTAGGTTTTAATCTTAAACTTAACCCAGCACACATATGTGCCAGCTCATGAATTAAAGCAAATAGCATAAGCCATACATAAATTTCAATTTGTTTAGTTAGAATTAAAACTAATACTATTGCAAAAATCTGTATATTGATCTTAATTTTCAATTACTCATCTCCTAAAATTTTAAAACTAAATCTGGGTCTATATACTCATTATTTCTTCTTATTTCGAAATGCAAATGTGGCCCGGTCACATTGCCTGTTGCACCAACTTCGGCTATTTGTTGTCCTTGAACTATATGTTCTCCCTCCTTTACATATACCTTACTACAATGTGCATACAGTGTAGTAACCTCTCCGTTTGTAATTTTTATATGATTCCCATAATCCCCCTCCCTTGAAACAAGAGTAACATCTCCTTCCATTGATGCAACAATAACCTTGCCAATATCTTCTGCAATATCTATTCCTGTATGATTTTTAGGAACAGTTGGAACGGTTGGCTCTCTATGCCCAAATCTTGATGTTATTTCCCCTTCTAATGGTTTTATAAGTGAGTAATTTGTTTTAATAAAAAGAGCATTTACTTCCATTGGTGTTAATGTACTTATATCAACTTGGATTGTGGTTTCTTCTACTACCGCTGTTTCTTCTGTTTGATTAGTACTTTCTTGTTCTGTTGGTAAAACTTCTATAGTTTGGTCTGGACTATCTGTTGCAGATAAGGTTTCTTCAACAAACTCATTTTCTTTGCTTTCTGTTTTTTCATCTTCTTTATTCGTAAAACTGTTAATTTTTTTGGAAAGCTCCTGAATATTAATATCATATTCTAGTATATCTGAAATCTTATACATTACTTCTGGAGACACAATATTCGGAAAATTTTTCATTGCAAAGAAAGCTCCATATAAGCTTAAGCATACCATAAATTGAATTATCAGTTTTTTTGTAATTTTTTGTTCCTGATTTCCTTCAACATTTACCGTAGCATTGTTTCTTGCTTGTGTTTTCATTCTCCTTCTTGCATATATTTCTTCTGCTCTTTTTATTCTTTCATCTTGACTTAAGACTCTTTCCATAAAAAAACACCTCATAATTTTTAATACATTTATAAAATATATTCTAAAAATACAAGGTTTAGAACTCTTAAGCAATTATGCTAATTATCGCATTTACAAATACCACAAAACTTAATATAATGGTAATTAATTTTAGTCTTTTATACCTTAATTCTATCTGCTTAGTTTTACGGTCTCCTTCTTCTCCTGGTTTTTCTATTCTTGAAATATAATTACTAATTACCATTTCCGCTTCTCTTACAATATAATTATCTTCTTTTTGCTGCCTTTCTTGAATATGGTTATTTTTATCAATTCTTTCTAATGATTTAATTTTAGTGTTGCTCTTCAAAATTACAAATGCCTCATCTATAATATTTGATGGCAAATTTTTAAGCACAATAATGTTCTTCATTTGCTCTTGCTCCATATTTCCTACCTCCTAGAAACTTCTTTTAAATAATTTTTTCCATAATTGCTCTTTTTATACATTCTTATTTAGTTGGAGCTATTATTATTTTTATATCATCTCTTTTGTTGTACTTTTTTATAATACTCTCTGAAAAACCTGCAACTTCACTTGTCATTACTATTGTTTTGTAGTTACTTTGAACTAAACTTCTTATTGTTTCATCAGTTTTTTCTAGGTCTTCAATAATTCTTGCTTCAGCCCCGAAGTTTTCAAATATCTTAAAGCTTTTTTTATCATTATAACTTTTTAGGAAAACCGTTTTCATACAAAAATCACCACTAATAGTTTTATCTATTAATGGTGATTTATTCTATATTGAAATAAGTTTAGCAACAATGACTGTCATATCATCTTTTGCAATTCCAAAGCCATTGTCTATTGCCTCTTGCAGGATTATGTCTGATATTTTCTGAACATCATCAGTTTTTAAATTTTCTAGCAATTCTTTTAACCATAATTCCTTGTTTTTACATTCTGTGTTCGATTCCATTATTCCATCACTGCACATTATAATTATGTCATTTTCTTTAAGATCTTTATCATACACAACTAAGTCTATTTTGTCTAAAACACCAGCTGGGAATGATACTGCTTTTACAACTTCAACATTGCTTCCTGATTTAACAAAAGTTGGGCAAGCTCCGTTTTTTACAAATTCAATATTTCCTGTACTTAAGTCTAGTATTGAAATATCAATTGTTGCATAAGTTTCATCATTTGAATTAAGTGTTACTGCTGAATTAATTAAACCAATTGAAACATCATTATCAAAACCTGTTGTAAGTAGTCTTTTAAGCATTTGAATAACTGTTAAGCTACTTTCTTTTGCCTTTTCACCAGAACCCATTCCATCACTTATTGCTAACATGTATTTGCCATCATGTAGTCTTGTTCTAATATTACTATCTCCAGATATTTCACTTTTATTTTTAGTAGCCTCTGCTTCACCAATTATTAGTTTAAATTTTGGTTTTGAAGGCTCAAGTTTTTCCTCTGTTTTTATATCATCTGCAAGTGAAGAAATAACTTTTGAAACCCCTCCTAATTGATTTGCAAGGACCTTTTTATTACTTGCTTCTTTATGTTTCCAAATAGTATTTAGTTTGTTTATTCTGTATGTGCTATTTATTATTTTTCTAATTTCCTCTAGGTCACTTTCTGCACTATCTTTCGCAAGTTTATATCTATTTGCCTTTTCTAATATTTCTATTAGTTCGTCTGTTGTAATTTCTTCTTTTTCTTCAAGAATTTTAAAACAGTTATTTAATATTTCATCATCATTTAACAATATATCATCATATAAGAGATTTTTCCCTATATCTTCTAAGCTGTTTAAAACTTCCTCTTTAAATGTTCTCTTACTTTCATCATCTATATGTTCATCTAAAGTATTTTGAGCTGAACTATTATAGCTTTTTGCCATTTGAAGTATTGTTTCAGAAACACTATTTAATTTATTTGCTGTTTGTTTCTTTTCTTCTATTACTCCTGCTGTTGTTGGCAAGCATTTTGTGGTATTAATTATTTCTGTTATATCTATACCAACTTCTTTTGGAATAGCAAGTAGGCCAAGTGATGCAATTAATATTTCTCTAATTGTAATTATTGGTACAGTGTTACCATTTACAACATATGTAAGTATTGCATTTCCTGCACAAAAGCCAATAATTACACCGTGGTTTGCCAAGTTTATTTAATACTCCTGCTATCATACCAGATATTGCATAAGATGCAACAAGAACTGGACTTGTGGAGTTTATTATACCAAGTACCATTCCTATTGTAATTCCAGCAGTTCCACCAACTAACATGCCATTTTTCCAGCCTAGGAATAGAACTAGCATTATGCTAAAAATGTTTGTTATTGAAAAACCAAATACATGCAATTTGCTAAAAGCACATAAAGCAATGGAAATAAGTAAACTTGCTCCCATTACCTCTTCTATTGCAAATGCTTTTTTTATTCCATATTGATCTATAACAATTATTGAATTTGCAAATATCTTGTAAAAGATGTATGTAATTATACCTAGTGCAATGCTTGAAATTAAATCATAAACTAAAAACATTGTGAAAAACATTTTACTTGTCTGAACTGCAAATGCTGAAACAGCAACAAAAATTCCTAATTTTTGTTTTTCATTTTTATCTATATTTTGCAGTCTTGGTCTAAAAATCAAAATCAAAGCTACAAAAAGTAATGATGTAACTAAAAATGTTAATATACCATTTATTCCTCCACCAATAAGCGAACCTAGAGCTACTGCAACATATAAAATTCCAACTGGAATTTTGTTGCTACATGCTGCTGCAAATATAGCTAGTCCAAATGGAGAAATATCATTAAAATTTACCATTGATACTAGAAAGGCTATTGCATATAAAACTATATCATTTATTTTAAATAGCTCTTTAAAATTTATTTTTCTTGATTTAAATTCTTCTTGTTCAACTTCATTTTGATTTATAACATTTTGAAACATTACTTTTCTTCCTTTCGTTTTACTTTATTTAATACATTATACTACTTATTTGTTAATTTTTTTGTCATATTTGGTATGCTAGTCCAAAAAGTTTTTTACAAAGCTCGAGCTATTTTAACAAGAAAAGACAGGAGGGCAAGATAAATACCAACGTCCCCTTGTCTTTTTCCTTTGTTAAAAATTATTTTCTGCAAAATATTCATTAATTCTAATTATTAATTCTGTTTTTGCTTCTTCTAATGTCATTCCTTCAACTTGTGCTCCAGCAAGTGTTATATGTCCTCCACCGCCTAGTTTTTCTAATATAACTTGAACATTTATATCTCCTATTGAACGACCACTTATACAAACTTTATCTCCCATTCTTCCAAGTACAAATGATGCTGAAATATTGCTTATTGTAAGTAGTTCATCTGCTGCTTTCGCACAAATTAGGTTTGCATTTTTATCTTTTTCTTCATATACAGAAATTCCTATTGAGTCATTTATTATTTCTGCATTTTTAACTATTTCTGCAATTACTGTATAACTTTCTAAGTCGCTTTGGAACCATTTTTTTACTTTTATTATATCAATTCCATATTTTCTTAAATATGCTGCTGCTTCAAAAGTTCTTACACCTGTTTTAAAAGTAAAGTTTTTGGTATCCATCATTATTCCTGCGTATAAACTTTCTGCTTCAAT
Organism: uncultured Clostridium sp.; assembly: GCA_964612395.1. Classification (GTDB taxonomy): domain Bacteria; phylum Bacillota; class Clostridia; order TANB77; family CAG-508; genus UMGS1781. Next base: position 28,218 of record CAZTBY010000001.1, read on the forward strand.
TTGTTCTAGTGTAACTTCTTGTGTTGCATATTCTACTATCTCTGTAACTAACTCTGATGCTGATGATGCATATGCTTCGTGGAATGTTAATATTGCGTTTTCTATAAAATCCTCTGACTTTCTGTGGTGGTCAATTATTACTATTTTTTCTGTTTTTTCTAGTAATTCTGGAACTTCAACATAGCTTCTTTTATGTGTATCCACTATTACAAGTAAGGTATTTTGTGTTATTTTGTTCATTGCTTCTGTTCTATCTAATATTATATCTTTATATCCTTCTTGCTTTAGCGTTACAATAAAGTTTGCAAGAGTTAGACCATAAGTATTGTTTACTATATATGCTTCTTTTTCAAAAGTTTTAGCTAGTCTATATATACCTAAACTTGAACCTATTGAATCTATATCCCCATTCATATGTCCCATTACCATTACATTATCAGATTTTTTTATTAATTCCTCTAATGCATGTGATATAACTCTGGCTTTAACTTTAGTTCTCTTTTCAACTTCTTGAGCCTTGCCACCAAAAAATACATATTTACCATCTTGTCTAATTACTGCTTGGTCTCCACCTCTTCCTAGGGCTATATCCATTGCAACAGAAGCAGATTCGTATTTTTCATAATTTGTTTTACCCTCATTTGAAATTGCAATACTAAGTGTAATTGGCATTCCTTCTTCGGTTTCGATTTCTTTTATTTCATCTAGTATTGTGAATTTGTTGTTTTCCATTTCTTGAAGATATTGTTGTTCAAAAACATATACATAAGTATCTCTTTCTTTTTTTATCATTACTCCACCACTTGCACTTGCCCATTCATATAGTTTTTTCTCAATTGCAGCAATTGTTTGTGGCTTATTTTCTTCTGATATTCTTTGTATAATTTCCTCGTAATTATCAAGCATTACTATTCCAATACAAGTTTTAGCATTGTTGTATTTATTCATTAACTCAACTTCGTCTGTTATATTTATAAAGTAAAGAGTAACCATATATTTAGTTTCTTTTTTTCTATCTTTCTTCTTTGACTTTATATAATCTCCAATTACATGGTATATTTTATTATTTATAGTAAGTTTTTTATCCACTTCAAAATTATTATTTTCAATTTCTTTCTTAATTTCTTTTGATAAACCATCAATATATGCATTAATGCCAATATTTGCAAATTCCTTATTAAATGTTGAACTTCTCCAAATAACATTTCCAGTTGTTTCTAGTATTATTAATGGAAATGGAGAGTTAATTAATGTATTTTTAGCAGCAGAATCTACTGAATATGTAATATCGTTAATGTAGCTAGAAAGTTCACCTTTTCTTTTGTTGTATACCCATATAGTGTATAAAATTATACCAGTATATAAAACCATTGATGGTATAATAAACTCTATATTGCTTATACAAAGCATTATAAGTAGAATTGCAATAATTATTAAGTAAATTTTAGTTTTGGATTCCACTTTTTCTAATGCCTTAATGTTATAATTCGACATAAAAAAATCTCTCCTTTTTTATTACTTATTTATTTTACTGCAAAAAGAGAGATTTGTCAAATAAAACATGTCGTTTAAAATTTTTACTTTTTTTCCATTTTTCTATTGAATTTATTTTAATTTTGATATATATTAAAGGTTGATAAATATTATTATACTAAGGAGGATTTTTAATGCAAGAAAAAACTAAGGAGACAGCTGGAAAAATTGCAAAAAGGGCAACTTCAAAAAAGGCTGAAACTAGTAGTAGTAAAAAAGCAACTACAGAAAAAACTTTGAGTAAAAAAATGACTAGTAAGACAAGTACAAAAAAAAATACAAGCAAAGTCACTTCTACAAAATCTAGTACAAAGAAAAAAGCTACCAAAAAGACTTCTTCAGCAAAAAAAAATACTACTAAGAATACTACGACAAAACGCACAACTTCTAAAGTAGCTAAAAAGCCTGAATTAGTTGAATACTATGATTTGCCATATAGATATAACGAAACAGTGGTTAAAATTTTAGCTCAAACACCTACTACTCTTTTTGTTTATTGGGATATATCTGATAAGGATAGAGAAAAATACATTGAAGCTTATGGAGAAAGCTTCTTTGCAAATACTATTCCAGTTTTGATTGTTCATAATAAAACTATGAATTATTCTTTTGAAATTGAAATAAATGATTTTGCAAATAGTTGGTATTTTACAGTATCTGATAGCAAATGTTATTATGAGATAGAACTCGGTAGACGTGCTAAACCAATGCAAATACAGCTTCCTAATAATTATTTATATATTACATCTTCTAACACAATTGAAGCACCAAATGATCACATCTTATTTGAGAAAAAACAGAAAAATATATTTTTTAGAAATGTAAAAACACATGAAAGAATTTCTAAAAATGTAGCCTCTTTCGAATTTATGAGATATGTTGGTAGAATATATAATATTTATGATTTATACAAAAAATTATATAAAAATGAAGAACTAGAAAATTTAGAGAAAAACTCTAGTTCAAGTTTCTAACAAAGGAGCAAGTTATGGATAATACTAAGGGCTATGTAAGTTTTATATTACATGCACATTTGCCTTTTATACATCACCCTGAAAGTGAAGATTATTTAGAAGAAGAATGGTTATATGAAGCAATTTCTGAAACATATATACCATTACTTCTAAACTTTCAAAAATTGGAGGAGGAAAAAGTTGATTTTAGAATTACTATGTCACTTACTCCCCCTTTATTAAACATGTTTGATAACAAGTTACTACAAAAACGATATATTAAATATGTAAAAAAACACATTGAACTAGCAGCAAAGGAAGTAAAAAGAACAGCTTATGATAAACGTTTAAATGAACTATCTAAATATTATTTTGATAGATATTCTAATGATTTACACGTTTTTAAAGACATATATAATTGTAATTTAATTAGTGCATTTAAGCATTTTCAAGACATTGGAGTTTTAGAAATAATAACGTGTGGTGCAACACATGGTTACTTTCCTATTTTATATGTTAATGAAAAAACTGTTAAAGCACAAATAGCAGTTGGTGTTGAAACTTATAAAAAATATTTTGGAAAACCACCTAGAGGAATTTGGCTTCCTGAATGTGGTTATGTTCCTGAGGCTGACAAATATTTAAAAGAATTCGGTATAGACTATATTATTACAGAATCTCATGGAATACTTTATGCTGACCCAACGCCTGTTTTTGGTACATTTGCACCAATTGTATCTCCTAACGGAGTTGTTGCTTTTGGTCGTGATATAGAAAGCTCAAGACAAGTATGGAGCTCTATTTGTGGCTACCCTGGCGACTTTAATTATAGAGAATTTTATCGTGACCTTGGTTATGATGCTGATTATGATTATATAAAACCATACATTGCCAAAAATGGAGTTCGTGTAAATACAGGAATTAAATACTATAGAATTACATCTAAGGGGGAATTTAAAGATTATTACAATTTGCAATGGGCTAAAGATTCTGCTGAAAAACAAGCAGGACATTTCTTTGATTCTAGGGTTAAACAAATTGATGAATTATCTAGCATAATGTCACCTGCAAAACCTATTGTTGTTTGTCCTTATGATGCTGAACTTTATGGTCACTGGTGGTATGAAGGTCCTTATTGGTTATATATTCTATTTAAGAAAATTTACTATGACAAAGGAAATTTCAAACTAATTACTCCTAGTGAATATATAGATAAATACCCAGAAATGCAAGAATGCTCACCTTGTATCTCAAGCTGGGGAGCTAATGGATATAGCGAAGTATGGCTTAATGGGTTAAATGACTATGTACATAGACATTTACATGTTGCTGGCGACAGAATGGTTGAACTTGCTAATTTATATCCAAATGAAAAAAATATTCTTCGCAGAAAAGCATTAAATCAATGTGCTCGTGAATTACTACTTGCACAAAGCAGTGACTGGTTGTTTATAATAACACATGGAACAATGGTAGATTACGCAAAGAAACGTATAAAAATGCATATTGGAAGATTTACTAAACTATATGAACAAATTAAAAGCAATAAAATAGATAGTGAATTTTTAAAAGCTATACAAAAACAAGACTGCATCTTTTCAGAGATTGACTACATGATTTATAAATAAGTAACACTTTCCCTTCCTTTTCATAATATATGTATAACTAAGCAATTTTTAGTAGATACTATTATTATATTTGGAGGGACTTTTTTGTGCTTAAAACCATTTGTGTTAAAACTAATAACAAAGAAATATCTAAATATCTACTAAAAGAGCTTGAATACTTTGAGGTACAAAGCATTCATGTTTCAAGTTATAAATTCAAAGTATATACAAATGTTATAATTCATTACAAAGGCAAAAATATTGAATTGTTTTTAAATAAAATATCTACTCTTCTTGCCTATCTTATTATAGATTTTTATGAACCTTCTATTATACAAAACTTAATAAACACAAATTACTTTTATTTTTCTACAGAAGAAAAGAAAGATATTTATAATTTGTGTTTAACAAATATAGATTTTAAAACTTCCATTTCCATTATAAACATTATCTCTGAAGCATTTTATGAATACTTTTTTTATAATAAATATGTTGTTTTAGATGGATTTGTAAATTTTAGACTCAAAAATTATATCAAAGAGTTAGATACTGTTGTTGATATGTGCGTTAACAAATTCATTATAGATAGAGAATATAACGAATTCGTATCACTGTTAAAAGCCTACATTCAAACAACGCCCTCTAATGCAGATGCTATTCATTTGATATATAAAAATCAAAATTCAATCTTGCTTGATAATTCAAAAAATGCAATTCAGTATAATGATATACTAATAAACAGCAAATACCTATCAGACATAAGTTTTTCTTCGAATGATTATGCTTTAAATTCATTACTTACACTACTTCCAAAGAAATTATACATTCATTTAATTGATGTTGAAGATGATTTTATTTCAACACTTAAGCGAATTTTTGGTAACAGAGTTTATATCTGCACTGAATGTGACTTATGTGCATTATATAAATCACAAACTTCTAAGTATAATTTAAATAGATTAAAAAATTAATAGCACAAGTAGCCAAACGCAGGAGTTTTGTATTTAGAGAAAATCGAAGATCCCCGAAACACTTCTTTAGGCGTCTCCATCGTGGGTTCGATTTTAAATAAATACAAAAGCTCCGATGAGATTTGGCGGACTGTTTTTTATTTATTGACTTTTTTCCTCTTTTTATGTTATAAATAATACTAGAAAAGAGGTTTATATGAGTGCTTTTGTTTTAAAAATAATTGCATGTATTACAATGTTTATAGATCATTTAGGTTATGCTGTTTTCCATGGAGAAGCCTCATGGTTTAATTATATTGGAAGACTTGCTTTTCCTATTTTTGCCTTTCAAATTTCAGAAGGATATATACATACAAAAAAACTAAAAAAATACTTTTATAGATTAGTAATTTTTGCTTTAATATCTCAAATTCCTTTCATGTTATTTCATTCAATTATAAATGGAAGCGATTGGGGCTTTAATGTAATATTTACATTAATTTTTGGACTTTTAGCTATAACCATATACAACAAATATAACAAATTTGTAGGAGTTACAAGTGCAATATTACTAGGTGTTATAGCTAATTCATTACATTGTGACTATGGTCTTTATGGTGTTTTAATTACATTTTTATTTTATGTATTCAGATATAATAAATGGCTTCTTGTGGGCAGTTTTTCCATTGCAACGCTTATTAAATATGGTTATAATATTTTGCTTTACATAAATTATGGAACTGATGCTTTACAATATGTTTCATCTTTCTATTTTCCTTATATTATTGGAACATTATGTGCTGTTATATTCTTTCTTTTATATAATAAAAAGAAAGGGCCAGATACTAAGTATTTATTATACTTATTCTACCCTTTACATATGCTTTTAATTTATGGAATTAGCTTTATAATTTAGTTTTGAATTGCAAAGTTAATTCCCCTTGCAACAACGTCTTTCATATTTTCTATTAAATCATCTATTTCTTTTGGAGTTACAATTAAGTTATAATCTTTTGGAATTAATGCTTCTTTTATTAATTCATATTTGTTTGTGTTTCTTAATTCATTTAAATAATCATTTGATTTTGCATCTTGCTGAAGTTTATCTATAAATAAATCTATGCTATCTGCTGCAATTGTTGCTGCTTCTACAACCATTGGCACACCTATTGCTATTACGGGAATATCTAAAGTTCTTTGACTTATTTCATTTCTTGCATTTCCAACACCTGCTCCTGGTACTATACCTGTATCTGCAAGCTGAACTGTACTACTAATTCTTTCTATGCTTTTTGATGATAAACTATCTATTACTATTATAAGTTTTGGCTTTATATTGTCAACTATTCCTTTAATTATTTCCATTGTTTCTATTCCTGTTGTGCCTAAGACTCCTGGTGCTATTGCTGTTACAGGTCTTGTTTCTTTGTCTATATACTCTGGTGCATATTTTAAAATATGTCTTGTAACATCAATATCTTTTACAACTTTGGGGCCGAAGGGAATCTGGTGTAACATAGGCGTTTCCAAGTCCTACAATCAGAATATCTCCTAGGTTTTCCACATGCTTATTAATTAGCTTTTTTAATTCTTTTGTTACAATTTTTGAGGCTATTTGAATTTCATTATTATCTGCAATTTTCAACTTTTTTATATCAACTGTTATATAACTGCCAACCGGCTTTCCTAAAGCTTTTGCACCTTTTTCGTCAATTATCTTTACTCTCGAAATTTTAACATTTTCATTTATTACTTCTTCTTCTGTCTCTATTCCTTCTATGTTGTTTTCAATGTTATTTGCCTTTCTATAAATGTCGTTTCTCTCAACTGCTAAGTCTGTATTAAAATTGATCATGCTTTCCTCTCTTTCTTATTAATATTTTTTGCATTAATCTTGTTTTTATGCAAAAAAGAACAGAAACTCAAATTTCTATTCTTTCTTTAAATTTTTTTTGAATATTTTGTTTTAATACTTCGTTTTCTGGCTTTTCTAAGTTTTTGTCATCTTCTAAAATCTTTATTGCTAGGCTTTGTATATTTTTTAACATTTCTATATCTTGGAATAAATTTGCTATTTTAAATTCTGGTAAACCGGTGCTGCCTTGTTCCAAAGAATTCTCCTGAACCTCTTAGCTCTAGGTCTTTCTCTGATATTTTGAAACCATCATTTGTTTCTACCATTATTTTCATTCTTTCTCTGGTATTTTCCCCGGTTTCCTTTATACTTTAAAATACAATACGATTTGTATTTTCCACGTCCTACTCTTCCTCTTAATTGATGAAGTGTTGCAAGTCCAAAACGTTCTGCATTCTCAATTACCATTATACTAGCATTTGGAACATCAACTCCTACTTCTATTACTGTTGTAGAAATTAATATATCTATTTTGCCATTTTTAAATTCTTCCATTATGGCTTCTTTATCTTTTTTGTTTAGCTTTCCATGTATGTATTCTACCCTATAATCTTTAAAAATTTCGTTTTTGTACTTTTCTGCTATTTCTAAAACAGATTTTGCATTAATTTCATCAGATTCTTCTACTAAAGGACATACAACATATGCTTGTCTTCCTTCGTCTATTTGCCCTTTTATGAATTTGTTTACTCTTTCTTCTTTTGATGCTATTACTGCAAATGTATCTATTTTTTGCCTGTTTGGTGGTAGTTCATCAATTATTGAAATATCAAGGTCACCATATAATATTAGTGCAAGTGTTCTTGGTATAGGTGTTGCAGACATAACAAGTACATCTGGATTTTCTCCTTTTAAGTTTATTATGCTTCTTTGCCTTACACCAAATCTATGCTGTTCATCTGTTACAACTAGCCCTAGTTTATTAAATTCTACATTTTCTTGTAAAAGTGCATGTGTACCAATTATTATATCTATTTTTCCTTGTTTTAATTCTTCTAATATTTTCTCCTTTTGTTTTTTTGCCATTCCACTAATTAAAAGTTCACACCTTATATTAAATTTGTCCATCGTTTTTTTGAAATTTTGATAGTGCTGTGTTGCAAGTATTGCTGTTGGTACCATTATTGCAACTTGATAATTAGACCTTACAGCTTTAAATGCTGCACACATTGCTACTGCTGTTTTTCCGCTTCCAACATCTCCTTGTAGTAATCTGTTCATCATTTTTGGGATTTCCATATCTTTATCTATTTCTTCTAAAACTCTACTTTGTGCCTTTGTTAATTTAAAAGGTAGACTATCAATTATTTCAGACATTTTGGCATCTTTACTAAAACTAATACCTTTTTTTTCTTTATCATAATTTGTTTTAAATGTTAAAAGAGCTAGTTGCATTATTAGTAATTCTTCAAATACTAGTCTTGTTCGTGCTTTGCTATAATCTTCAAAGCTATTTGGAAAATGAATTTGCTTTGTTGCTTCATTTATACCCATTAATTTGTATTCATCTATTAAATAATTTGGTATAGTTTCTGGCAATACTTTAGCTTCTTCTAAAGCATTTTCAATTATTTTTCTTAAGATATTTTGGCTTAAGTTATATGTGCTTGGATATATTGGTATAATTCTTCCAGTATTTTTATTAGAATCTTGTTCATCTATTATTGGTGTCATCATTTCAATCTGATTTAGTTTTCTTTTTACTTTTCCAAAAAATTTATAGGTATCTCCAACAATAAACCTCTTTTTTAGAAATGGAACATTAAACCATGTGAGCGTACATGTAGCTGTTTCGTCCCTTACAACTAGTTTATATATATTCATGTTCTTTCGTATTTTAATTTCAGTCATTTTAGATACACATTTTGCTTCTATAAGAGCATATTCCCCCTCTACGAGCTCAGCTATATTCTTTTTCATTCCTCTATTTTCATATCCCCTTGGGTAATAGGAAATAACATCTTCTAATGTATAAATACCTAAAGAATTTAGCTGTTTTATTCTGTTTGGTCCAACGCCCTTTATGTATTTTGCATCCTTTAATAAATCTACCATGTGCTCTCCTTTAACTTATATTCAAGTCCTGTGTTTCTCTTTTTTGTTTCTGTATTTTGTATCATATATTCTACTATGTTTCTTGTTCCTAATACGATTAAAAGTTTTTTTGCTCTTGTAATCCCTGTGTATAGTAAATTTCTTGTAAGTAGCATTGGTGCTGCTTGTGGCAGGCATAGTATAACAACATTAAATTCACTTCCTTGTGATTTATGAATTGTTATTGAATAGCTATGCTCTAGCTGCTCAAGTTCTGAATATTCATACCATGCTGTTTTGTCATCATCAAACTTTATTTCCACTTGTTTTGTAATATCATCAATTTTTGTAACTGTTCCAAGTTCACCATTAAAAATTCCTGTTCCATCTTCTTTATGTTTTTTCTCCCAGTATATATCATAATTATTCTTTATTTGCATAACTTTGTCTCCAACAAAAAATGTTCTATCTCCATGTTTTTTTTGTGGAATTTGACTAATGTCTTTTGCAGAATTAATTGATGGATTTAATGCATTTTGTAATTCCATATTTAATTCCTTAGTTCCAAGCTTTCCTTTTTTCGTTGGTGTTAATACTTGAATGTCTTTGAAAAAATCATAATTACCGTATTTTTTTAATCTTCCAGAACACAAAGATACCACGTCTTCTATCATTTTATTTGTTGATGTTTCATTTATAAAAAAGAAATCTTGTAGTTTGTTTTTTATCTCATTTTTTGATGCATTTAGGAAATCTTCTCCATTATTTACTTTATGTGCATTTGTTATTATTTGGCTTTGTGCAGCTTGCCTAAAAATTTCATTTAACTCTATTGTTTCAATCACCCCTGAATTAATTATATCTTTTAAAACATTTCCTGGCCCTACAGATGGTAATTGATTTATATCGCCAACTAGCACAAGTTTTGTTCCTATATATAGTCCTTTTAATATATAGTTCATTAAAAAAACGTCTACCATAGATGCTTCATCTATTATTAGTACATCACAGTCTATTGGTTCTATTTGATAATCTATTCTTTCCATTCCGAGTGTTTCATCTGTTTTTGTTAGGCATAATAACCTGTGAATAGTTGTGGCTTCTTCTCCTGTTGCTTCGCTCATTCTTTTAGCTGCCCTACCAGTTGGAGCACATAGTACAACTTTCTTTCCCTCATTTTTGAATAGTTCAATTACGAACTTAATAATTGTTGTTTTTCCTGTACCTGGCCCACCTGTGATTACACATACGTTGTTTGTATTTACAGCTTTTATTGCATCTCTTTGTTTATCTGATAATACTATATCTATTGAATTTTCCTCTTGAGCAAATTTTTTATCAAAGTCTTTAATTTTCTTTATGTTCTTGGCTTGTTTTAATGTTATTAGCTTGCTTGCAATATTTTTTTCACATACATAAAATGTGTTTAAATATACCCATTCTATGCCTTCTGTATCTTCTATTTCTATTTTTGCTTGAGCTTTTAAATTAATCATACATGTTTCAATGTATTTATTATCTACATTTAGTAGGTTTTGCACAAATGTAATTAAATTTTGTTTTTCTACACATGTATTTCCATTATTACTAGCAAGTGCTAAACTGTATCTTATTGCACTTTCAACTCTTTTTACATCATTATCTGCTAAACCTAAATCTAATGCCATTTTATCTATTTTTTTGAAATCTACACCATATGTTATATCTAATAGCATATATGGGTTTGCTTCAATTTCTGCTATTGCATCTTTTCCAAATGTTTCATATACTTTTTTGCTATTGCTTGCAGATATTCCAAATTTTTCTAAGAACCCTACTATTTCCCATAGGTTCCATTTTTCTACAAATTCTTCTGAGATCTTTACTGCTTTTGCTGAATTTATACCTTTAATTTTTTCTAGCTTTTCTGGTTCAAAACGTAATACATGCAAGGTTTCTTCTCCAAATTTTTCTATAATCCTTTTAGCTGTTGCTGGACCTACTCCTGTAATTATTCCACCTGCTAAGTATCTTTCTAAAGCTTCTAATGTTTCTGGCATTATTTTTTCAAATGTTTCTATTTTGAATTGCCTTCCATAATCTGGGTGTGTTACAAATTTGCCAACAAGTTTTAAGCTATCTCCATCATTTATAAAAGGTAAATAACCAGTTATAACTGTAATTTCTTCCTCTGTTTTAAACTCTGCTACCATGTAACCATTTATTTCGTTTGTATATATAATTTCTGTTATTTGACCTTTTATCTCCAAAATAATTCCCCTTTTATATTTCTATAAATTCATGTGCACTGGCTCTAATTAATCTATTCATTATTGCTAGACCTAAACCATCTTTTTCTACTCCTTCAACTATTATAAGTTCTCCGTTTAGTGTATCTGCTTGTCTTAGTGCTGAAAAAATGTTGTGGCTTATTTCTTCTAAAGTGTTTCCTAAGTCTAACATTTTTTTTGAATTATATTTTTCTAAATTCTTTGTTTTACCTAGTATAACTGCATCTTTGCCTTGTGCAAGTTCATTTATTTTTTCTACCATCTTATCATTATCTTTGCTATATACTAATATACATTTTGTTTTTGGTGCATAATGCTTATATTTTATACCTGGAGACAATACTTTTTCTCCTTCTTTGTATTCTCCGAAGTATTTGTTTTTCTATAAACACCTTAATTCCAAGTTTTTCAATATCTTCAGGTGTTATTTTACCTGGTCTTAATATATGTACTACACCATCTACAACTCTTATTACTGTAGATTCTACGCCAATATCCACTCTTCCTGCATCTATCATATATTCAACCTTTCCATCTAGTTCATCTAATATATCCTCAATTTGTGTTCCACTTGGTTTACCTGAAATGTTAGCACTTGGTGCTGCTATTGGGCAATCTGAGTATTCTATAAGCTTTTGTGCAATAATGTTGCTTGGCATTCTTACTGCAACTGTATCTAGCCCACCTGTAATAATATCTGGTACTATTGGTTTCTTTTTAAAAACTATTGTAAGTGGTCCTGGCCAAAACGCTTCTATTAGTTTTTCTTCAACTTCATCAACATTTTGAACTATTTTTTTTAGCATGTCTATATGTGCTATATGTGCTATAAGTGGATTATCGCTTGCTCTGCCTTTTGCTATGTAAATTTTTTCTACGGCTTCTACATCTAATGCATTTGCTCCTATTCCATAAACTGTTTCCGTTGGGAAAATCACCAAATTTCCATCTTTAATAGCTTTTGCTGGTGCTTTTAATTCTTCATATTCTTTTATGTTCCTAAAATTTATATATTTTGATTTCATTTTTTTACCTCTAATCGTCTAAAAATTCTTTGTATGTTTTTACTATATTTACATTGAATTTGTTTGGTCTTACATTAAAACTTTGTTTTACCTTTACATCAACATCATATAAATCTTTTAATTTTTGTATGTTTTCCTTTTTATGACCTACCACATTATTGATGTTTTCTGGGTTTACTTCAATTTCAACTTCTGCAACCTTTGTATTTATTTTCTTTATTGCATTTAAAATTCTATCATACCAAATGCTATCTTCAACAAGTTGTCCAAATGCTTCATGATATGGACCTGCAACTACTTCACTATTGATGTTTTCTGGATTTGATATAATATCCGTATTTTGAAGTCCCATTCTTATTACTGTTATTTTTTTACTATCGAAATAATAGTATAAATCCTTGCATCTTTCTACTGCTTGTTCTAGTGTTATTGGATGATACTCTCCCTTTGCAAATTCTCTTTCCAATTCAGTATTTTTTATTACTAAAACCGGATATAGCCTTACTATTTTGGGCTTTAATTTTGCTAAGTCCTTTGCTGTATTTAACTCATCTATCCATGTGCTTTCTGGAAGTCCTATCATCATTTGATGTCCTAATGTAAAGCCATATCTTCTAATAAGTTTTGATGCCTTTTTAACATCTTCAAAAGTATGCCCTCTTTTGGCTTTATTTAGAATATAGTCATTTGTACTTTGTACTCCAAGTTCAATAGTTTTAACACCATATTTCTTTAGTAATTTTAGTTTTTGTTTATCTATATAATCTGGTCTTGTTGATACTCTAATTCCATCAACTTGCTTGCTTTCAACATATTTATGTGCAACCCCAAGAAGCTTTTCTTGAATTTCTTCATCTATTCCAGTGAAGCTTCCTCCAAAAAATGCTATTTCTGTATATAATTTTTCTTCTTTAAAACTATGTAAAAATTCTTCTATTGTTTTTTCTACATCTTCTTCTGTTACTTGCTTCATTTGCCCACTTATGCTTTTTTGATTGCAAAATATACAATCATTTGGGCAACCCAAATGTGGTACAAATATTGGTATAACATATTGTTTAGACATTTTTACCTCCAAATTATTTTTGTAGAGCAACTCTTGCTGCTTCCATTTCTGCATGTTTTTTTGTGCTTCCTTTGCCGGTTGCCAATACTTTTCCATTGCAACTTACCTCTGCTACAAAGGTTTTATCATGGTCTGGACCTTCTTCTTTTATTATTTCATATTCTATTTTTACACTTCCATGTTTTTGTAATTTTTCTTGAAGAACTGTTTTATAGTCTTTTTGTCCAACATTTTTACTTGCCTTGCTTATTGCTTCTTTTAGGTTTTCTAAAATGAACTTTTCAGCTTCTTTAAGTCCAGAGTCCATGTAAATTGCAGCAATTACAGCTTCTACACTATCTGCAAGCATTGCAGGTTTATGATTTCCACCACTTAGTTTTTCACTTTTTCCAAGTATTAAAAGTTCATCAAAATGATATTTTAAAGCTACTTGGTATAAGCTTTCTTCGCATACAACTGTAGCTCTAACCTTTGTCATTTCCCCCTCTTTTAACTTTGGATAATTTCTATACAGATAGTTGCTTACCACAAATTCTAGTATGCTATCTCCTAAAAATTCTAGCTTTTCATTGCTTTGAATTTTCTTTTCGTTTGCATAAGATGTATGTGTAAATGCTGTTTTTAATAGTTCAATATTTTTAAACTTGTATTCAATTTCATTTTCAAAATTTTCTAGCTTCAACTTATATTCTCCTTAAACTTAGAAATATTACTATATATACTTATAGAGGCTAGACCCTCTAATATCTAACCTCCTGCTTAAATTTATTATTTTGTAATTGCTTTCATTGTTTCCCTAGCAATTTCTAGTTCTTCATTTGTTTGAATTACATACATTTTAATCTTAGATTCTGGTTTGCTTATAATTCCTTCATAAACTTCTTCATCATTATGTGAGCTATCAAATACTATTCCTAAAGGTTCTAGTCCTTCAACACATTTATTTACAACATCGAAGTTGTGTTCTCCAATTCCACCTTCAAATATAATTGCATCAACATGACCTAATGCTGCCATATATGCACCTATATATTTTTTAACTCTGTATGCAAACATATCTATTGCAAGTTTTGCTCGCTCGTTTCCTTCTTTTGCCAAGTTCTTTAAGTCTCTAACATCACCTGTAATTTCAGATATTCCAAGTAATCCAGATTTTTTATTTAAAACTGTCATCATTTCTTCAATTGATAAATTTTCTTTTCTCATAACAAATTCTAGAACTGCTGGGTCTAAATCTCCTGATCTTGTTCCCATAACCAGTCCTTCAAGTGGTGTTAACCCCATTGATGTATCAACACAAACTCCACCTTTAATAGCTGCCAAACTTGCACCATTTCCTAAATGGCATGAGATTATATTTATATCTTCTTTGTTCTTTCCTAATATCCTAGCTGTTTCTTCAGCTATGAATTTGTGTGAGCTTCCATGTGCACCATATCTTTTTATTGCATATTTCTCATAATATTCATATGGAATTGCATACAATGCTGCATAATCTGGTATTGTTGTATGGAATGAAGTATCAAATACTAATACTTCAGGTGTTCCTGGCATTAGTTTCATACAAGCATTTATTCCTTGTAAATGTGCAGGGTTATGTAATGGTGCATATTCTATAGATGTGTTATATTCTTTTAGAACTTCATCTGTTATAACTGTTGTTTTTGTGAATTGTGGCCCTCCATGCACTATTCTATGTCCTATTGCATCAATTTCGCTAACATCTTTTATTACACCAACTTCTGGGTCTAATAAATATTTCATTATTAATTCAAATGCTACTGTATGGTTTGGCAAAGCAACATCTTCTGAAATTTTCTTTCCATTTTTCTTGTATTCAATGTATGGGCTATCTATTGATTTTACCCCTATTCTGTCGCATTTTCCTGATACTAATACATGGTTATCATCCATATCGATTAATTGATATTTTAATGATGAACTGCCACAGTTAATTACTAAAATTTTCATTTCAAAATCTCTCCTTTTATTATTTAATTTCTTGGGCTTGAACAGCAGTAATCGCTACAACTCCCGCAATATCTTCAGCTTTGCAACCCCTTGATAAATCATTTACAGGTTTCGCCATTCCTTGGCATATTGGTCCATATGCTTCTGCTTTTGCTAATCTTTCTACTAATTTATATCCTATGTTTCCAGCATTTAAGTCTGGAAATATTAATATATTAGCATTTCCTGCCACAGGGCTTCCTGGTGCTTTGCTTGCTCCAACACTAGGTACAATCGCGCTATCTAATTGCATTTCCCCATCAAGTAATAATTTTTGTGCTTTTTCTTTTGCTAAATTAGTAGCTTCCCTAACCTTATCTATATCTTCTGATTTTGCACTTCCATATGTTGAATATGAAAGCATTGCTATTTTAGGAATTCCTCCTATTAATTGCTCAAAGCTTTTACTAGAAGCAATTGCAATTTCCGAAAGTTCCTCGCTATTTGGTTTTGAATTCAATCCACAATCTGAAAAGATAAATACTCCATTTTCGCCATATTCGCAATTTGGAACTACCATTATATTAAAACTTGAAACAAGTTTTGTTCCAGGTTTTGTTTTTATAATTTGAAGTGCTGGTCTTAAAGTATCTGCTGTAGAATGACAAGCACCTGATACTAATCCATCAGCATCTCCAACTTTAAGCATCATCATTCCAAAATAAACCGAATTTGAAATAAGTTCTTTTGATTTTTCAATAGTAATTCCCTTCTCTTTTCTGAGTTCATAAAATGCGTTTACGTATGTTTCATATTTTTCAGAAACTGCAGGATCAATTATATCTGCCTTTGATATATCTAAATTATTATCATTTGCAATTTTAGTTACCTCATCTTTATTTCCAACTAAAATAACCTTAGCAAAACCTTCTTTTCCTATTATATCTACTGCCTTTAAAGTTCTTAAATCCGTTGCTTCTGGCAATACAATAGTCTTAACATCTCGGCTTGCCCTTTCTTTAATGCTCTCAATAAAACCCATTTTTACCTCCTAATTTTGAACTATATTATTATATAACAAAACAGCCAAAAATACAACAAAAATGCCAATAATTTTTACAAATTCATTGGCATTTCTTATGTATATTATATTACAAATTTCTTAATTAGTAATACTCCTCCTGCTAATATCATTAAAACTACTAGGCCAAGCCATATATAAGATGTACTTCCACCAGTTTTAATTTCTAGTATTACTAGTGCTTTGTCGTCATCATCTTCTTGTTGTTTGTCGTAATCGTCTATTTTTACGTTATCTGGCGTTGAATCTATATCTTTTGAGCCTTTATCATTGTAGTCTTCACTAATTTCTGCTATATTAGTTTTTAGTCCTAAATTTTCTGCACCATTTTTCCATGTAAATATAACTTCTACTGTTGCTGAATCTCCTGGGTTTAATAATTTACCTTCTAATGCCCTTGTTGTAATTTTATTTCCACTTTCTTTTGTCCATAATGGATTATCCTCTGCAACAAACTCTAGTCCTTCTGGTATATAATCAGTTATCTCTGTTGCATATCCTGAAATTTCCCCTTGGTTTATTACAATTATGTTGTATACAAATTTTACTGTTGTTTTACTTAATTTATTTTTATCAATTACTACTTTAGCAATTGGTTCTGGATCATCATATGGTGTAAAGCCCGTATCTGTTGTAATTGTTTTTCCATCTACTGTTACTCTTGTTTGTGTTACCCATTTTAGCAATGCTAAGTCGAAATATTTTACATATATTTTTTCTATATCCTGATCGTCTTCACCTTCATTCCATTCATCTGGAACTGAATCTATATCATCTATATCTATTTCATTTCCATCTTCATCTACCGCTTTGTCTTTTGTTATTTGTGCTTTATTAATAATTATCCTATCTTCTTGAATTATTTCTTCTTCTATTACTTGGAAAGCTACTTTTACCTCTGCATAATCTGGATTATATGGTTCTGTTTCGCTTATTGCTTTTGTTGGGTCATATGGGTTTAGTAAAGTATTTTCTAAGTATGTAGTTCTAATTTCAACCGCTTTTTGCGGATCGTCTGTTTCTTTTCCCTCACTATCTAGCATTTTCCATTTATATTGTTTGTTTGTTTCATGTGTTGGTAAAAATACTAATCCATCTGGAATATCATCTGAAATTTCCATTGCATACCCTAAAGTTGAACCCTCGTTATATACCCTTATTGTGTAAGTTACAATATCACTATTTGCAACATATATTGGCGTTTTATCATGTTCATATTTGATGTTTCCATCAGTACCTACTGTTGGTTTTGGTATTCTTGTTGTTACATCATCATCATTAATTTTTGTAATGAATTTTCTAAGTGCTAAGTCAAAACCTCTTAATTCCATTGGTTCATAATCGTCATCGTCTTCTTGATATGAGCTATTATCTTCTGGTGCATTATAGTTATCTTTATCTACATTATCTGGTGTAGAATCTCTATCATCTTTTACAATTTCTTCACCTTTTTCATCTACAGCCTTATCTTCCTGTATTTCTGCTATATTTTTTAGTGTCCCTTTAAAACTGTTTTCTGCAAGAACTATACAACTTATTTCAATATCTCTATAATATAAACCATCTGTTCCGTTAGTTGATTTTTGCCATTTGTCATTAGTATCAATATCTCCTGATTTTGTTTCTTTATTATATGCTTTTATAATTTCATCTTCTAATGCTGTTGATGATATTTTTGCTTTTCCTGTTACTATTTTCACATCACTTAAGCTCTCTGTCTCATAGAAGTCAGTTGCTTTTAAATTTTTAACAGCTTCCTCTGTTTTATATAAGCCATCTGTTCCAACTAAATCTATTGTTTTTGTTGTATTATCTGCAACTGGAATCCAAAAGTTATCTGTATTTGTTTTATAGTTCATTAAGTAACCTAAACCTTCTGGAATATATTCTGCAATTTTTGTCGCATATCCATCTACTTCGCCTTCATTATATATTCTTAATGTAAATGTTACTATATCACCTTGTTTTACTATTACTGGTTCTTTTGAATGCGTATATTCTGCCGTTGTAATTATTTTTCCTGTTGCTTGATCTATTGTGTTTAATTTTGATGTGTCAATTTTTGGAATTCTACTTGTTATGTATTCTCCATTTATTTTTGTAATAAATTTTCTAAGTGCTAAATCTAAATCAACATTTTTTTCATTTACAACTGTAAAAGTAACTGTATTATCAATTACATCTATAGTAACGTTGTCTACTACAATTGACTCTCCTGCTGCATTGATAAACTCTGCTTTATCTAAAACATATCTATCTCCTGTTTCATTTAGTTTTGTTGTTATTTTTACTTTTATTGCTCCATTTATTTTTATGTATCCACTTGGTGCAGAAATCTCTTCAATTTCATAAATAAATTCTTGTCCATTTTCTTTTATTGGAATATTTGGTACATTAAATGTTCCATCTCCATTATTAATTATTGTAACCAATTCACGGTCTTCTGTTTGCATTGTGAATGTTGCCCCAAATAATAGATTTCCGTCTTCATCTACTTTTTCTATTACAATATTGAAGTTTCCTTCAATAATTTCTTCTTTATCTATTTTTACAACTGGTTGTTCTTCAGCTGTTCCTACCCATAATGTTGCTGTTGTTTTGTACAATTTTTCATATGTAATCTTTGGTTCGACTGTTATGTCTGTTAAATCATATGTTGTTGCATATATGTCAGATATTTTTAAATAAAAATCTCCATTTCCTATTGTTTGGTCTATACTCTCTACTGATGGTATCATATCTGTTGGGTTTGCTACAACATAAATAACTGGTGTATCTCCATCTTTTTCTGGAATTACTTGACCATTTTTGTCTTTGATTTCAAATGATAATTCGTAATTTGCATTTCCTTCTTGTTTTGTTATGTTAAACGGTCCTATTACTTTAAAATTTCCATCTGTTGTAATTACTTTAGAACTATCATTAACTGTTATTTGTGGTTTTACATATGTAAAATCTCTTGTAGTTCCTATTCCATAATCTGTAACATGTTTTTTTGCATTTTCTACAAAATACTTATATAAATTATCAATTGCTCTTTGTTTATCTTCTGTAAGGGCTTCTTCATCTATTTTAGTTGTACTACTTAATACATATGCATCTGCAAGTGAAAGTGAGTTTTGTCCTCCATTATCATCATAGTTTGAAAAATACCATAATGCCATTTGTTGAACAAATTCAATATCATCATCTGTTAAACTTTGTAGTTGTTCTTCTGATACATTGTTTCCTTCATCATATGCTAATACATTTTTTATTAAGTTATCTTTCATTTCAGCAGCATCTTTGTGTTCTGGCAAATACATATTATCAATTATCCATAAAATTGAATTGTATTCTGGATTTTGAATATTATAGCCAATTGTGGTGTTGTAATAATTCATAACTGCTGTTGCATCTGTTTTTAGATTGTATGTTTCTGTATATAATACATCTGCATCTAGTCTACCATCTGCATTTAAGCTGTTTACATTCTCAGAATTTCCAAAACCTAAACCGCTTCTTAAACAGTACAAAGCATCTTCCCAAACATAGTTTGTTCCATCATTTTTAATTATCTTAAACACTGTATGAGCATTAGCATTTGGCGTTGTTACTGTATATTTTTTATTTGTGTACGGCCTACTATCTGTTATGTTCAAATTCATGGTGTTAGTTGCATATACTTTGTTTCCCAATAGTGTAACTGCTATTAAAATAAAAATTAGAATCAATGATAACTTTGATTTTTTCATAATACTCTCCTTGTTTATTACTACCTATAATTATATATAAAAAGATTTTATTGTCAATATATATTTTTTTTAATACTTTAATATACTTCTTTGCTTGCTTACGGATGGTATATTTATGTTTTTTTGCTTTTAATATGACATTTTTATTACATTTTTTTAAAGATTGAATAATATTTGATGAAAAGCCTTTCTTCCGTAGGATTTTTTCACTTGTTGTTTTTGTATTTTTATTTTTTATGAAAAATCCCCTAATGTCTTTATTATACTATAAATTTGGCTCTTTTTCAACCTTTTAAGTCAAAATTTGTTTGTTTAAGTTACTAAAAATACATCAGACTTCTATGCTACTCTTATTTGTTAGGTTACTGCTCTACATTTAACAACTAATCTATTCTTCTTTGCAGTAGTACATGTAATTAAAGTTACTTCTATATTTCCATTTGTTTCTTGACTTGTACAACTTAAATCTTTTTCATTAACCTCATATTTGTCATATACTTGGTATGCAAATCTTTCTCCACTATTAGTAGTTAAATACACATTATCATTAACCTCTAATTCTTTTATTCTACTAAAAAATTCCTTGTTTTTATAATTGTGCCCAATTATGCATAAATTACCTACTTCATTGATATCTGGTCCAAATAATTTAGTAGGGGCAATTTTTAAATATTCTTCAGTAGTTTCATAAACAATTGGGTATTTTACACTTATTTTTGGAATAAATATTTCTCCTATCACTCTAAATTCCTGTCCTTGTGAATTTGCAATCATATAAATAGTATTATCATTGACTTTGTCTTCTACATTAGTTTCTTTGTCTTCAATTGACATTAATATTTCTTCATACTCCGAATAAATTTCATCATATAAATGTTGATCATATTTAGGTTCAGATTTAATTTTATATATTAATATACAAGAAAAAAAAATTATTCCTGTTAATAATACAGCTATAAATTTTGATTCTCCTCCACTCATTTGTATTCTCCTCTTGTTATAAAGAGGGTGTCCTAAAATAGAAACCCTCTTTAATAATTATTTTCTCTTTCTTTTTGTTAATAATAAAGTAATTAAAATAATACTACAAGTACCAACTATTATATATAAAACAACTGAAAATCCATTTATTTCTTTTCCAGTTCTAGGCAATGTATCTATTATTTTGTTTTCTACTTGTATTTGAGTATTATCTTTGTTATAAATTCCATCTTCTACTTTTTCTATTTCAGTTACACTTGAAATAACTAGTGATTTGTCAATAACTATTCTTACAAATTCACAATCCATATAAGAAGGATTTAAGGTTTCCTCCCATTGTGTTTTTTCTTTTGGATTAACTTTTATGCTAAATCCTTCAAATTCTTTATCACCTGTAGAAATACTAGGATATTCATTTTTAAAATATTGGATTACTTTTTCATTATCAAACATTACTTCCAATATTGATAATATAGATTTATAAGTATTTTCTGTTAATTTTCCCTTTTCAGCTACTAATAAAGTATACTCACCATCATAACCACTTTTATTAAACCATACATTACCTTCACTTGTTTCAGCAGAGCCATCCCCAGATATATATTCTTTAATATCCTGCAAATCAGAAACTTCAATATAAGTATTGGAAAAATCCGCTAATGGAATTTTTTTAGTAATATCCACCTTTATCTTAAATTTAGTTTCAGATATTTTTTCTTCTTCAAACCCTTCTTTTTCTAAAGTATAACTCTTTGCTTCATCTGAATTAACAGTTTGTGCTAATTCACCTTCTTGATATCCATGTAACTCACCAATAATATCTATAACTTTTACAGTAACATATACTTTAAAGACTGCTGAATCTTCTTGTTGGTCAATCTCTATAGAAAGAACATTTTCTTGAAGTAAAAGTTCTGCATCTTCTGTTGTTCCATTTAATGTTGCTGTAATATTTATACTATCAACATCATTTGTGGCACTTATGCTTCCTCCTGAATTTTTATAAGTGTCAACAATTGAACTCTTATTAAATTTTTCTACAATTTGCTCTAATGTAATTGATGTAGCATATACATTATTACATTTAAATAATATTGCAAAAACTATTAGAACCATTATTATATTTATTACTTTTTTCACAATACTCCACCCACCTTAATATTATTAAAACATAATGAATAATTTTTGTCAATAAAAAAAAGATTAAATTTTATTTTATCTTTACAATCTACGCTAGCAAAAAAATGAAAGACTTTTTATTTAAAGTATTGACTTTTCATTCATTTTTTGTTATTATAATATTGCTTTGTGTTTATAAATTTTGTGCGGAAATAGCTCAGTTGATAGAGCGATGCCTTGCCAAGGCATAGGTCGCGGGTTTGAGCCCCGTTTTCCGCTCCATTATTTTTAATCATTTTTATTATTTGTTTGCATATAATAAAGTATGGCGACATAGCCAAGTGGTAAGGCACGAGTCTGCAAAACTCTGATTCCCCGGTT
>CAZTBY010000001.1:50916-52167 GCA_964612395.1 uncultured Clostridium sp.
TGGCGACATAGCCAAGTGGTAAGGCACGAGTCTGCAAAACTCTGATTCCCCGGTTCAAATCCGGGTGTCGCCTCCAATTTTATTTTTTTGTACAAATATGCACCATTAGCTCAGTTGGTAGAGCAGTTGACTCTTAATCAAAAGGTCCCCGGTTCGAGACCGGGATGGTGCACCAAATTTTTTTAAAAACTAGGGTCACTAAATATAGTGACCCTAGTTTGTCAATACCACGGATTTCCCTTTCTCTTGTGATCTCGCAAATCCTTTTTTTCTTGAGCAATATAATGCTGAGTATTTCCAAAATACTGACAGTATTTTTGCTTTTTTTCTCGTATTTGTTCTCTTTTTTTATTCTCCTTTGCCAGTTGAGACTTATAAATAGGATTTGCTCTAATAGCTTTTTCAAGACTTAAAAAAAGCTCACTCTCTGTATTTCTATGTCTTGAAAGTTCTTTCCCCGTTAAGTCCTTTACTACACTCTTGATGATTTCAAATGATGATAATGAACCGGGAATGCTATTAATACAAAGCCTTTTTAAGGTTTTGTACGGAATGCAAACCCTATCTCCTTCTTCATCTACAATGTAGTGGCCCTTAAACCGTAATGACATTTCTAATCCTCCTTTAAAAGATTACACTTATATTATACCACTTTTTTTTGTGAAGTCAAGTTTATTCATAGTCCTGTAACAGCCTATTTAGCTCCTTTTTTCCATAAACTGTCACTCCTGTTTTTAAGTTTTCTACATCATTTTCAGTTAAATACTTTGTTTGAATTTCAGTATTGCAAACAAGTTCTTTTTCTTTTCCATACTTATCTAATGCATATACCGTAACTGTTCCGTTTTCTTCTTTTACCAAGTAATGTTCGTTGCAAAAGTCATTTATTTCCTTATATACTATAACTTCTGTTGGTGTGAATTTTTGTATTTCCCACCCAATATATTCTATTTGGAATTGACTTTCATCTTTATTTATTAACTTTTCATCTATTTTTTTTTCTGTCATACCTAAGTGTGCACAATCATTATAATATTTTTTTTCTATTATTTTTGTATTTGGAGTTGTTTTATTTTTAGCTGAACTCGTTTCTTGTAGCAAGTTTTCTGCGTTTTCTATTACGTTTTTAGTTTCTAATCTTCTGTATTCTGTTTCAAATGCAATTTGCTCATTTGCAGTTTTTAATTTGTATAAATATAAGCCAAGTATAAAACCTGCTATAAGTTCTAAAATTAGAGCTATTACAATGTA
>CAZTBY010000002.1:0-27833 GCA_964612395.1 uncultured Clostridium sp.
AAAGCAACGCATTACGATGCATTTTAAGCCGTTTTTATTTTGAATTAGAGTAATTATATTACTTGATTTTATTGACTTTTTATAAATTTCTAAAAAATTAAAAATATTTAAAAAAGTATTGACTTACTCGTACGAGTACGCTATAATAAATACAGAAAGTGAGGTGAGGTATATGAGATTAATAAAAAAAGTACTTATCTATCTAACACATAGACAAGCACTTAAACAAGACTTAATAAGAAAACAAACTAATCGTGAACAGATTAATTTAATTATTAAAGACTTGTAAAGCTTGAGAGGATAATTCCTCTCTTGCATAAACATATTATAAATGATATTATAAAAAAAATCAAGGAGGAATTTATATGACAAGAAATATAAAGAAAGAAAAAGAATGGGCTAAAACAAAATATGTAAGAGTTTTAGGAGATATAGATAAAGAATTAGGCGAAAAATTGAAAGAAAAATTAAAAAAAGAAGGTAAATCTATAGCAAGTTGGATAACTGAAAATGCAAAAAAATATATAGAAGAATAGAGCTTACGCCCTATTCCTTTTAAAATAATTTTTCCCAAGTTTTTGGTCCTACAATTCCATCTGCAGATAAACCATTTGCTTTTTGGAATGCTATTACTGCATTATAAGTTCTATTTCCAAATATTCCATCTGCTCCACAATTACCACAAGAGTAGCCTAGCTCAATTAATCTTGCTTGTACCTTTCTTACTTCTTCGTTTTGTTGACCTTTCTTTATTAGATAACCAGGATATAATGGTTGAGATAACTTTTTAAAATCACTATTTAAAATTCTCCAAGTATCATTTCCAATAATTCCATCTACAGCAATTCCTGCATCTTTTTGTAATTGTTTTACTACTTGTTCTGTTTCATCTCCAAAACAACCATCTGCTCCAAATTTAGGTAGCTTATAACCTTTTACTATTAATTTTTCTTGTGCTATTCTTACAAGGTTGCCTTTAGAACCTTTTTTAATTAGTGAATATGTAATTTGTTGTTCTGTTTTATTTTCTTCTTTATTTTCGTTTATAGCTTGTCCTTCTTCATCATATTTTGGTCTTGCATAACCATATATGTATTTACTTGTTTTTAGATAAGATTTTTTAGCAACTTGTCCTCCGTTTATGATTAATTCTGCTTTATTTGAAGTATTTCCTTCTATGGTATATATTTTAGTATTATCTACATTTTCTATAATGCCTATATGAGAAATATCTCCAAAAAATACTAAATCTCCTTTTTTAGGTTCTGACACTATCTGTCCTTTAGATTTAAACCAATTGCAGTCTTGTGTACATCCTGCTGACCACCCAATCAAAAGCTCTGATGCTCTTTCTAAACCAAGAGCTTTATAAAAGCACCAATCAATGAAAATATTGCACCATGCATAGCCTTGTTTCTTTCCATTATATAAATTTAATGCATCCATTTCTTCTGCGTATTTAGTATAATTCTTATCTCCTACATTTGCTGTTTTTTCTCCTAATTGTTCTCTTGATGCTTTTTCTATATACCCAACTTCTTCATTTGCTATACTTAATATTCTTTCTATTTCTGACATTTATTTATCCTCGCTTTCGTTTTTATTTTCTTTTAATTGAGTTCCAAAATAAAAAGCAATTATCATTAAGTAAATTTCTTTAATGTCAAAATCTCCTTTTAAAGTAAGTATTGCTACTACTATTGTTAATACTAATGTAACTATACTTTTTACGTTGATTAGTTTTGCTAATTTTTCTTTCATTTTCTTTATCTCCTTTCTATTTTAATCCTAATTTAAAAAGAGCGAATGCTAATATTGCATAGAATAAATAATCAATTAATTTATCCCACTTCGTGCCTTTTTGCTCTTTCCCTTTTTTTATTTCTTCTTTTATTTCTGAAACATTGTTTTCTACATTACTCATTCTGTAATCCATTTTTTCCATTATTTTATAGGTGTTTTTTAATTCTTTTATATCTTCATCATGTTCATCTAGTCTCTTTGTGTTAGACTTACTTCGTTGCTCTGTTTCTACTATTCTTTCAATATATTCTTTTTCCATAGTATTTTCCTTTCATTGTATTTTAGGCTATACGTTTCCACATGTAACATGTCACATAAGGTTGTAGATTATTATGTCCATTTCCTTCTCCTGTAGTGCTATTACTACCTGTTGCTATTGTTTCTGCGTTTGTTCCTCCTTGCGTTGCATTTCCTGTATTTCCAGTTGCTGCACCGGTATTTGTTGAAGTTGTAGAAGTTGTGTGTGTATGTGAATTTAGTGTATGTGTGTGTCCTTTTCCTCCACCTGTATTACCTGTATTAACACCTGAGCCATCAATCATAACCCTGTCTCCGAAACCTTGATTATCCAGAACTAAACCAAATCCCGATGCTTCCTTTTTGGTCTGATAAATCGGAACGGAATGATTATGTGATGGTATTTGATCTATTGTCAATGTTGTACTACCAGTCGAATTAGTTGAAGGTCCTCCAGTAGGAGAATTTACTTTTGAGTAAGTATGTGTATGCGAATTTAAAGTATGACTATGTGCTTTTCCTGTAAAAGTATGTGTGTGTTTTACACCTGTAAAAGTATGTGTGTGTGAAGGCATTTCTTGAATCGTTAGTGTATGTTGCTTTTCTCCTCCAGTTTTTTCCACTGTATTAAAATCACTATCATTTGGATTTATTCCAACTGGTACTCTTCCTTGTCCCCATAATTGCCAAGTTCCGAATCCTAAATATGTTGATGGATTTACATTTTGTGTATCAAAAATCAACTTTCCTATGTAGTATTTTTTCTTATTATCTTCTAATAAAAGTTTTTTTACCAGTTCTAATACTTCATCGTTTGATAGTCCAGGGTCTCCTTTTTCGCCTTTTTCTCCTTTTGGTCCTTGTATTCCTTGTTCTCCTTGTATTCCTTGAGGTCCTTGTTCACCTTTCATTCCTGTAGCTCCTGACAAATCTGCTAAATAAACAAAATCTGTTGTTCCTTTTACATATAACTTAGAATTATCTACATCTTCTATGTCAGAAGCTATCATTACAAAATTTCCTTCTTCTATATTATCTTTATCTGATTCCATTTCTATAACACTTGCATATGTTTTATATATTGAAAAATCTTTTCCTGCCACACCTTGAAGTCCTTGTACTCCTTGTATTCCCTGTTCTCCTTGTATTCCTTGTTCTCCTTTTAAACTATTCAACCATTCTTCTTCAGTCCCTTCAAATCCATGTTCTTCTGCTATTTCAAATGCACTAAAACCTCTTGTATTTTCAACCATTTTATCTACTTTTCGTTTATATCCATCAGTAAAATCATTACTAGATAAATCTTTGCCTGCGATTTTATCTACTTTACCATATAATTTTCCATCTATAATGTCGTTGTTAGTATTAGCAACTTCTACATCATAGCTTTCTGTTTTTAAAGGTTTCTTTAAATTATAATGTTCTGTATAATTTGACATTTATATACACCTCCTCCAAGTTCCATTTATATTTATCCAAACTACTGCTCGTTTCCAACTACCATTTATATTTGTCCAGATTTTTCCTCTTTTCCACGTTCCATTTACGTTATTTTTTATTGTTTTTTGATTTCCGTTTTAATGTTATTGTACACGTTTTAGTATTTGTATATTTACTTGCTGTCGTTAAAATAAAAGTAGCTGTAAGTGTGTTACTGCTACTATATAATTTATAAATGCTATCTAATTCTGTATCACTAAGATTAATTGCGCTTGTTCCTGTATTAACACTTTTACTTAATATTTGAGTATTTCCTATCTTCATAACTAAACTCAATGAACTATTAGATGGATTTGTTATAACTAAACTTACACTATTACCATGTTCAAAATTGTTTACACTTGATATTTTACCTATATCATAAGTAGTTCCAGAAATATCATTTTTATCCGTATCTTTTGCTTCCGTTCCTGCCCAATTGCGCACTTTAAAATTGATGTTGTAAGCTTTATTTGGTTCTAAATTTGATATCGTAAACTCTCCACTAGTAATACCTGTAGTAGAGCCTTGAATCCAAGAACTTTGGCTACTTAATTTATAATACCAATTATCTGCCTTTGTACAAGTAAACTCAAATGTTAAACTATCTAACGACCTACTTTTTAATTTTAATGAATTGATTGAAGGTGCAGTTATTAATGTGTCTAATGTCCATTCTTCTGCTGTATTAATATTATTCGAGTAATCATATATTCCTCCATCCATATCTACTCTTAATATATTAGTATTATTTTGATTTATTGTATAAGTACCTTCTTTTAAGATTGTACCTGTTTCTACAGCTACACTTGAACCACCAGAATAAACTATTTCTCCATTTAATTGAAAAACATTATTATGATGGTAATATATTGAAGAATTTCCACCAACTGCTGTAAATTTATAAGCAATTGTCCTAGAATTTCCATTTATACTTTCTGTCCACCATTCGAATCTTATAATTCTACCCTGATAGCCATTAGAATCCTTACTTCCACTTGTTGCCATTTATTTACCTCCTAAAAATATTGAATATAAATATCTCCATTGCTTCCACCACTAGGTGTTGCTGTACCCTTTGATATACTTTTTTGTTTTTCATCCACTAATGCTTTCAAAGCTTTTCCTTGTGCAGCACTTAATCCGTTTGTAGTACTAGAACTTGTTAAAACATTTTCTATTGTAGTTTTATTTGCACCTGTTGCTATCCCATCTAATTTTGACTTATCTGTAGAAGACATTAAACCATTTGCGCTTGTAGTGGCTGTTGTTGTATTTTTTGTTGCTCCTGCAGATATACCATCTAATTTGCTTTTATATTCATCTGTAAAATTATTTTTACTTGTTTTTCCATTTTTATCTTGAAATACTCCTGTAATAGTAACGTTCTCTTGATCTTTTCGTACTAAATTTTCTGTAACAGAATCTATATAAGTTTGAAATTTCTGATATAATTCTTCACCATCAACGGTAATTAATGAATTAACTATTCCACAAAGTGTTTTGTCTAATCTTTTATCAACAATATCATTAGCTTCTATATTAGAAGTGCTTTTTACTATTACTTCTGCTAAACATATTTCATAGATATTATCATCTCTTTGTAATGTTGCAGGGGTTTCTCCTGTTCCAGATTTAATATATAATTGTGTTTCTCTTACAGCTAATGTTTTATCTAATTTTACAACTACTCTATCTATTCTGTTTCCTGATGTAGGTCTTTCTAATGTAAATGTTTTATCTTCTTCACACTCAAAATCTGCTCCTTCAATAATTCCTGCTCCCGCATTTACTTTTATATTAAGCCCACCGCTAGCAGAAACTTTCATTCCGTTTTCACCATAATTTTTATAATGTCCATAATAGATCCCATTGCTTAAAAATTTAGCAAAATATTTTCTAAATATTTCTGCTTCATACAATCTATCTGGTTCCATTTTTCCACTTTCAGAATTTAATACATCCATTGAATCGAATGGAAAACTTTTTAATTTTATTTCTCCTGACATATTCTTTCCTTTCTATAAAAACAAGACCTAATTTAATTTATAGGTCTTGTAATTATTCTTTTTATTTCTTCTCCTAAGCTTGGCACTTTATCTCCAAAACCCAATTCTACTATTTTATTATTTCTTTCATAAATTTCTTTTGCTTGAATTATACGTTTATCTTCATATATTCCATCACTTTCAAGAGTTACTAAATCTCCTAAAAAGAAATCTTTTTCCCATTCCATATTTGGAATTTGATATACCTTTCCTTCTATACTTTGAATTATTTTATATGTATCTAATTTCTTTTGCCCTTCTGTTTTTAATTCGTCTGGATCATCTATATTGTTTAAATCTATTAAGACTTCTCTTCTGTCAAAACCTGTTGCAGTTCCCAATACTGCTATTAGTCTATCTTCATTTTCACCTTTGCCTGCTACATATCCTACATTTTTATAATTTGAATTATCGTCTGTTGTCTTTCCTTCAAGCAAATTTTTCTTTTTTTCACTAAATATAATATAAGAATGTTTTATTGTTCCTTGTAGCTGTTCATGTGTATATGCTTGTAATTGTTCATGTGTAAAATCTTTTAAAAATTCGTGTGTATTTGGACTTTCCACTTGATTTATTGTTCTATCTGTACCTTTTAAGCTATCAAAATAAATGCATTTTTCAGTTCTGCTTAAATAACCATACCAACCTAGACCAGTGTCTTCACTTATATGTTTTAATTCATCGTGTAAGTTTGTTAATCTTGCTTGCCATACTGTCTTAATACCTCTATTTTGTGTAGGAGCTATTTTAATCCAAGAAATATCTCTTTCTGGAGTTCTAATATTATCGTAGTAACTTTCTACTAAGTGTTTCTTTAAATAATGCTTTTGTATATTCTCTGCATAATCTTCTGATACCCTGTCATATCCATTTGTAGCTACTATTCTTCTTTTTGTAATACCTTTTATGCAAGTTCCTGTTACTTTCATTGTTTTACTATTTTTTTCAGTTGATACAACCACTTTATCAATTAAAAGAATCTTGTCATCTCTCTTGTTAACTATCAGCATATTATCTTTTTTTAGTTTATTAGTATTCGCCTTATTTTTATTAATAGTTAACTCAAATGTGCCACATTCATAATAATTCCATACACAAATTAAACTTTCAAAATTAGTAATAATACCTAAAAGTTCAAAATTAGTGTTTATTATTTCTATACAATTCATATTAAACACCTACGTACTTATTAGTATAGTCCTTTATTGTTACTTTGTCTTTTGCTCCCTCTATATCTGAGCTATACTCTATTAAGTTCTTTCCTATTATTAGTTTAAAGAATGTAGAAGTTAAATCTATTTCATTATAAACGTCTTTTGTTTCATTTGGTGTTATAAGATTAACGGTCTCTTTTCCTTCTCTAGTGTCTATTACTAACTTTTCCTTTTCTCCGATTTCCATATTGACTTGTATATATTCTCCTGTTGTTTTGTTTGTTATCTTTGGATTTTTAGCTGGTCCAACATATTCTATTTGAACTGGTGCTTCAACATCTCCAATATTGTCAATTTCTTTGTAAAAACTTACATTAGAAAATGTAGTTGCAAGTGTAAGAGGAAATACTAATCCACCTGAAACAGATTTTATATCAATGTCTTGTCCTTTTTCGTCAAGCCAGTAAGGGTCTTGGCAGTAAAAAGAGATAGTGGCAGTATCATGATTATTTTTTCTATCGTTGAACTCTGCACTATCTTCTACTTTTCCATATATCCTATATTTTTTATAATCATTTGTATAATAAATTAATAATTCTCCTCTTTTATTAGTTTGTGAATTATATGTTTTAGGATTTATTATTCGCATTATTTTTCGTCTTAATTCATATAGTTTTAATCTATTCTTAGTTCTAATTGTTACATTTAATTTTATAACACGTGGATCTAATAAACTATCTTCACTATTACAACCATCTTGATTTACTCCGTTGAGACTTTTGACTTGTTGCTCCGTGGATGTCCTAGTCCTTCAATGTGACTTAAAAGTATATCTTCTTCTAAATTTCCTACACTATCGAATATAACACTTTCATTTAAAGCTAAATTAATTACTTCTAATTTTTGCATTTTATCACCTACATTCCTGCTAAACTAGATGCCAATTGTTCATCTATATTTCTTAATTTTCTATAAGTTTCGCTTGGCATTTCTGGATTTTGTTCAATATTATTAGTTTGATATACATTAATTGTTTGAGTTTTAGGCTTATTAGCTTCCGCTTCATATTTATACATTCCAGAAGTCCAACCTCTTATTTTGCTTTCTATTCCTGCATCTATTGTGTCTTGTATTTTTTGTATTATATTTTGTATTTTATCAGCTATTCCGTTATTAATTCCTTGTGCTAGTTTTTCACCCAAACTTTGTCCAGTAATCTCGTAAGCATCTCCATATGATTTTAGTAACTCTAATATTTTATTTTGATTTTGGTCTACATTTAACAACATCTTTTCTGCTGTTTCTTGTGCTAATTCTTTTTGTTTATCATAATATTTTTCTAGTTCATCTAATTGAGTTTCATATTGTTCTTTTTGTTTGTCCGCTTCATCTTCTATTTTTTGTACTTTATCATCTTGTTCTTCTTTTAATAATTCTTTCTGTGCATTTAATGCTTCTTTTTTATCAGACAAAGCTCTTTTATCTAATGTCTTTTGATATTCTGCAACAAGTTTATCTAATTCTTTTTGATAATTAGCTTTTGTTGTTGCATCATGTTCATATGCAATCAAATCTTCAAGTCTATTCTTTTTACGTTGATATTCTGCATCTTCTTCTGCTCTTGTCTTATCTTCTTCTGATTTATCTAATAAATCTAATTCCTTTTGTATTGCTTCTATTCTTGTGTTGTATTCTTCATTTATTGCATTTACTCGTGCTTCTTTCCATTTTTCTACTAATTGTATGTTATCTTCAATAGCTTTTTTATCTGCTTCTTGCATTTCTTCTAATTGCTTTGTGATAGCACTTGTCAATTTTGACACTGTGTCGTCTACTGCTTGTACTCTTAAATTTCTTTTTTGTTGTTCATAATCTCTAATTGTATCTAGTTCTTCCTCATATAGTTCTTTTCTTTCATCTAATGATAGTCTTTCATCTTTCATTATTTGATTTAAGTAATTTTTATGTAATGATATTATTTTGTCTAAGTCTTGTTCTTGCTCTTTTGAATCATATTCAGCTCCACGTATGTTTTTTTGGTCCTCTATATATCTTTGATAGTCTTTTGTTTCTTGTTCTAATAAATCTTTGTTTTTCTGTGCTAGTTCTTTTCTTAATTCATACAATTTCTCTTCTAATTCTTGTTTTTGTTCTGTTGTTTTTGCTAATGAATTATAAGCATATTGATACATATTTATTTCATCTTGTAAGCTTATTTGGTCTAGTGCTTTTCTATGTTCTATCATTGAAGTATAATCATCAAGACTTTTTTCTTGTAATTCTTTTTGCAATTCATATATCTTTTCTGTTAGCTCCCATTTTTCATCTTGCGTTTTTGCATATTTATTAAGTGCTGTTTGATACATTGATATTTCTTGTTGTAAACTTAACTGATCTAATGCCTTTTTGTGTTCTATTTTTTTTTTATAGTTGTCAAGTCTTTTGTTTGAATATGAGCTAGAACTTGATGATATTCTTTTAGGAGTATATGAACTTGTTACACTTCCTTTAAAGTCTTCAGGAGTTAAATTCGCTAAATTAGATAATACATTAATTTGATTTTGCAAAGATGCTGTTACTTCTTCAACTGATTGTTTTGTAGTATTTGCAATTATCTGTATTTGTTCACTATTACTCATCATTGCATTAACTTCTAATATACTAGCTTGAATTGCCACTTGTGCGTTAGCCCATTCTGCATCTGCTGCAGCACTTTCGGCATCTATTGATGCTTGAGTACTTGCTATTGTATTTTCATTAACTTTTGCTAATTCTGGATAAGCCTTAACTAATTGTGATTTTGCATCTGCATACCTTTCTGTAGTTGTTTTTCCTTCTTTGAGTATATTTAACAATTGTTGTTTTCCTTGTATATCAACTTTAGTTTGAGCTATATTAATTAATGTTTCTCTATGCGACTTTTGACTTGTTAATCTAGCATACTCTTGCTTAGTTGCATTTATATCCAGTGTCTTATTTAAAGTTTGTACTATATTTTTATAAAAATCTATTGTTTTTCCGTCACTAAGCTTTTCTTTTTCAAAATCTTCTAATGCCTTTTTAGCATTATATATTTGAGTATTTAATGAGTTTAATTCGGAATCTTTTTGAAATCCCATAATTTCGCCAGAGTTATATTTTTTAATTACTTCTTTTTTCTTTTTTTCTAACTCTTCTATTTTATTGTTTCTTTCTTCATAAATATTTATAACTTCTTGTGCTTCATTTCTAGATTGCTCTACTGTCTCTTTTTCTCCTTCAGTATAACTTCCATTGTTCTTTACAAAATTTGATAATGCTTCTGATAGATTTTTTGATTTTTCTGTTGCTTCTTCCATCTTGTCAATACTTTCTTGCATTTTTGTATCAAATACTGCCAATCCAGCTACTACTGCTGCAATTCCTACAGCTATTAAGGTTACTGGATTTGCTAATAATGATATTGTAAATGCTTTTGTTGTCATATCCGCTGTTGCAGCTGCTGTTTTATATGCTACATACGCTTTCTCTGCTGCAGTTAATCCTACTATCATTGCTAATAATGTAGTTGTAAAAGTTACAATTCCACTAGTTGCGCTTTTATTTTCTTTGACAAATTCAGACAATTGTTTAGTAATTGATAGCTGTAATGTACTATATTGCGTTAGAGCTGGTATCATACTTTCTCCAATATTTCTACTTAATTCTAAATTTGTTGCATTTAATTGTGCCTGTTGTCCTTGATAACCACTTACCATTTCAGCAGCTGTACCACTAAACATCGCCGCTTCATCCATAATTCCATTATAAACTGCTTGTGCTTTTTCTGCTTGTGTTAATTCATCTGTGCTTTTTCCTATTTTTTTAGCATAATCTTCATACATTTTTGAGATGTTCTTTTGAACTCCCGCTGCATCCGATAACACAGAATTTTCCATTCTTATTCCGTTCAGTTGTTACTCTTACTGCTTCTGATAATGAATAAGAAGCTTGTCTATTTCCTACGGCTGCATCTTGTAAAACTTTTAAAATTTCACCTGTTTGCTTAATTGTAAAGCCATATGTTAATAAGTTCTTTGTAGAAGCTATAACATCAGAATCGTCCATTAGCTTTAATTGATTTACATCTTTTATTGTATCTTCAATTTCTGTCATTGAATTATTAGTAGCTGTAGCTGTTTTTTGCAGTGCTTTCATACTATTAGTATATGTATTATATTTATTTACACCATCTTCTATCGCAGATGTTATCTTCGCTAAAGATGCTATTATACTTGCAGACATTGCTATAAAACTAGCATCTAATTGACTATTACTACTTTGCACTTTCTTGTTCTCTTGTTCTATCTTTTCTAGCTTTTGTTTAGCTGTTTCTAGTCCTTTTTCTAAAGCTTCTGTTTTTATTTTTAAGTCAATTACTAATTGCCCTATTTGTGTTTCACTTGCCATTTTTTTCACTTCCTTTTGAGCATAATAAAAATGCCTACATTAGTAAGCATTTAATTATTTTTTAATATTATTTGATTAATTTCATATGTAATAGAATCTTCTTTAACTACTCTTTTCATATATATACATATTTTCTGTAATGAATAATCAGCATATTGCTTATATTCTATTTGTTCTGGAATATCCCAATATATCCAAAATGTTTTACTTTCTTCGTTTGATGTATCTCCTCTTTGTTCTATATAATGTTTTCCTGTATAATATTTCAAGTCATTCCAAAATCCACTTATAAATTTACTTTTTATATTATCATTATTATAATAAATAAAATCATCTGACAAATATTGATTTATTTGTTCTTTATCTCTATTTTTTAATGTGTCTGTTATTTGATTAATAATAGTATCTGCTGATCCTACTTTACCTTCTTCTATTAATTTCGATTCATGTTTAGCTTGATTTGAAGTTTCTATATTATTTGATAATGCTCCTATTAATATTGGTAACAATATTAATGAAAAAATTATAAAGAATACTATTAGTCCTCCGTTTATATTACTTGTATTAGTTTTGATTTGTTTTTTTTGCATTATTTTTCAACCTCCCAGTAGATATCTACTATTGTTTTTAATAAGAAAAATAATGTAAATCCTGCTATTAGTACTGCTATT
Organism: uncultured Clostridium sp.; assembly: GCA_964612395.1. Lineage (GTDB taxonomy): Bacteria > Bacillota > Clostridia > TANB77 > CAG-508 > UMGS1781. Next base: position 11,821 of record CAZTBY010000002.1, read on the forward strand.
CCTCCAAAGATTCCATACCAATTAGCAACATTTTCTGTATATCCACTACTAAGATATGTGCTTTTATGTGTTATTTCTGTTGTTCCAAAATTTACCCATATTAAAATTGCTCCTATTATTGACAAAATAATATTTATATTTGCCATAAAATTCAAGTTGTCTGCATTGGTCCTATCGTGTTCTCTTTCATTTGATGAAGAATTTATTTTTTTAGCATTATTTCTATTCTTCTCTCTGTATACCTCCTTAACTTCTTGGTTATTTTCATCTAATTCACTAAAATTTGTATTGCAGTATGGACAACTTTCATCTAGTTCACTAATTTCTTTTCTACAAATTGGACATTTTATCATATACTATCCCCTCCTATTAAGAGAATAACATATATTAAATGTCAAAGTCTGTCGAAGTTTGTCATATTATTAGAAATCTTCTGCTAGTACTTCTTCCTCATCACTATTGCTTACTTTATTTAATTCTGCATATTCTTGCATTATAATTGGGATTTCGTCCGGATAATAGTCTTCTAAAAATTCTCTTTTACTTATACCTATCTTGATGCAGATGGCAATTGTTCTTTGAAGCCAATTAGAGTTGTAATCTTTTTCAATATTGGCTTCATTTGGTCGAAAAAACTTTCTAGTTCATTTACTTTCCAAAACTCTTGTATAACATCTAGTAATTCTTTAGGTGTAAGTTGATTTTCTAATATATCTCTATCTACTTCCATTAATTTAGATAAAAATTCAAATGTAAAATTTGGTATAACTATAAGTAATCTTGTTACTAATGTCATAATATTTTCTATTGTAAACATTTCTGATAATTTAAAATCTTGTCCATTGTCAGATAACTCTTTTATAAAGTCCTCTGGCAAATCCTTTAAAGTCTGTAGAGCCTCAAAATATTTGCCACAAGGCTTTTTTTCAATCTCTACACCATGTATTCTTTTTACTTTTGGTAAACTCTTTGTTTCATTACTTTTTGTCATTTTATTTTCCTCCTAAATAAGTTTAGGGAGAGTATTTCTACTCTCCGTCTTGTCCTTGGTCTTCTGATGGTTGTGGTGTTGGTATAGTAGGTATAGTATCTAACCAACTTAAATCGCTTGAACTTGTACTATCTTTATATACTCTAACTTTTGCATCAGATAATAAAGCTCTCTTATAAAATGTTCCACTTATTGTTAATGTAGCAACTTGTGTTCCATTGTCTTGTGTTTGTAAATCTTGTTTTACTTTCTTAAATTTAGCTCTATAATATCTAAACATTCTATAGTTTCCGTCTTTTCTTTTTGCCTTGAATGTCATTGCATAATCTTTGCTTTGATTATCTGGTCCCCAAGAATATTCTTTTGATTCTTCATCGTAATTTCCACCTTCAAAAATAGACATTAATTCTAAATCTGCTTCTGGAATTTCCAATTCAAAATCTTCTCCATCAAATATTTCTTCATCATCATATATCTCATCATCTGCATATATTGGATCATTTGATGTTTGAATATCTCTTGTTAATTTTTGTGCATAAGGTATGCTTACAGCTTCTCCTACTTTATAATTTGTTTCTGTATTTTCTAATAATTCAAATACTTTAATTCCACTTAAACCTCTTAAAGCTTTTTTTGGCATAATTAACGCCCTCCTTTATAAAATTTCTTCTTTTTCAAAACGCATTGTTTTGTGATATATTTTTGTTTCCTGTTCAAATAAATCCATAGCTAATGTTCTTTCAAATTCTAAATCTTCCATTTTTTCATTTACTTCAATAGCTAACTTTGAACATTTACTCGAACTTTTAGCCCATATATCTACTTGAATAGAAATATTACTGCTATATTCTTCATCATCAGCTTTGCTAGCGATGGAATTATCCATTTCATAATAAGAAATAGCAGGTTTTTTATCTAATTCACTCCACTTTTGTGGATAAAAATAAGAAACCTCTACATCAGAGATTTCTTCTAATTTTTTTAATATTTGTGGCTTTAAATTTTTCATTATTTACCACCTAACTTTCTAATTTCTTGTTGTATAGATTTAATTACTTCTTGTTCTACTTCTCCTGTATTTTTCGCATGAAGATATGCAGGAGTTAGATATGGTTGTGCTGCTTGACCTTTCCAATCAGCTTTATAAGATATTCCGCTCTGGTCTATCTATATTGCTTTCAGAACCTCTTTGACCTGTTCCAAACTCAACATATGGTGCATATTCCAAGTTAGAAAATACTTGAGCTTCTGCTCCATCTTGTGTTGTTTGTGATTCGGTCTTTATTGAATTTCGAAGATGCCCCGTTTTTACAGGTACTAAATATTTAGCATTTTTTTGTATCTTCTTTGCTCCTCTTTCAAGTCCTTTTCTACAACTTTCCTTTGCATTTCCACCTAATTCAGATAGAGTTGCAAATAATTCGTCTAATCCTTCTATACTAGCCATTGTTATCACCTACTAAAAGAGTTATATGGCTGTCAGAAGGCACTAAACTTTTTATGGTATATTCTTTATTGTCATATATTAAAATATTGCCTATTTCAGCTTTTGTTTTGCTACAGGTAACTATCGCATTAGCTTCTATTTCTTTGCCATATTCTTGCTGTATGTATTCCCTTGTAGAGAATTGAAAATTACCTTTAAAACTATCAATTTTTTCTAGCTTTCCATCTCCAATTACACAACCTTCATCATCTTTTATTGTTCCAGACGTCCATATTTCTATATCTTTGTCATAGTATGTATCAGCTATTGCTTGTTTAAATATTTCAGGTATCTGCATAATTACCACTCTACCTTTCTATATTTAACTAAAGTAGCTATGTTTCTCTCAAGAAATTCATCTACATTTTTAGACATAGAGCTTACTCCACCTACAACTTGAAAACTTGCAGTTTGTCCATTATCAGAAGCACTAGAAATTTGTTTTTTACCTTCTCCAACGCCTTCTTTATTAAGATTATATTGTTCAATTAAAAACTCTTGTATAAGTGAATTTAATCGTTCTGGCATAGTTTCTATATGACATCTATCTAATATCTTGTCTGATATATTCTTTTCACAGAACTTTAAGTAACTATCTAACTTGTCATTTGTGATATTTAATATTTGTTTAACTTCTTTTACATTGTCTATCATGTTTATACCTCAAAGGAGCTATTTCTAGCTCCCTCTTTCTAATTAGCTTTAACAGTTAATGTTGTTGTTCCTGCCTTTTTAGCTTTATTATCAGAATCTACTTCAACAACTACTATTTTTTGTCCTGCAGTTCCTGAAATTTCATCTGTTCCATTCCAATTTGTGTATCCTGATGTACAAACATCACCATATTTTGGCATAGTTGGATTAGCTGCTACTTTATATTTGTAGCTATTTCCTTCTGCTTTAGCAGGTTCAACAGTTATTGCTGTTTTCCCTGTTGCTGTTCCTTCTGCGGACTCTACAGTTAATTCTCCTAGAGAACCTGCTGGAACTACAGCACAGAAAGCTTCATCTTTAATTGGTAAATATGCTAATCTCATTGTAGCTTTAATACCAATTAAGTCTTGTTCTGCTAATGAAATTGGTTTTCCATCTTTATCTACAGTACCTTCTAAAGTAGCTTCTTTTAATATTTCATATTCTAAACTATCTCTAATACCAACTAAAGATTTATCCCAATCTGCACCAACTAATTCAGCTTTAGTTTTATCCCAAGCACCATTTCTTGAAAATTCAATTGGTTGTGAATATAATTCTTTTCCATTTACTCCATCAACAAATAGTTGATTTCCATTTCCATCTCTTAATTTTCTTAAAGAGTTTTTAATGCCAATTTTTGCTGCAAAACCATTTACATCATAACCAGCATCTTCTACTGTTGCCATTGCATCTGCAACATCTAAATCTAGTTTACCTTCTCCGTTTGTTCCGATTTCAATTTTATTTCCTGCTTTTTCAACGCATTTCATAATATTTCTTTCAAATGGTGAATTTGTTCCAAATATAGCTGCAGCGTCTATAGCTTTATAAAAAGCTTCTGCTATACTTTCTTTTAATTCACTAAATACATCTATTGTTGTATCATTTAGTTTTTCTTTTGTTACTGGTATGATAACTGCTAATTTTTTAGCATTTAATTCTGGATAAATCCATCCAGCTTTTGATGTCTTTATTCTTTCTCCTTCTCCTACCCAGTATGCTCCAGCTCCTTCTGTCATTACTGGTATTTTTTTAGTATCACTTTCCATTTGAGATACTTTAGATAATCTTAGTATGCTAGAACCTCTAGCTACATCTTTCATTATCTCTGTTGCTTGTTCTACAGGTACAAAACCTTGTAATTCATCTTTTAAATAACCCATTTTTCATTCCTCCTATTCTTTTTTGGGTAAAATAAAAAGACGTATAAAACGTCCTAAATTTTTCTTGCTTGATTTTCTTTAATTATTCCAACAAAATCTGTTGCACCACTATTGCCTTTATTTTCTCCACCATTTGGAGTATAGTGATATGCTCCACTTTGTTGTTCTGTTTCTCCAAATAAATCTTTATAAGTTTCCTTATTAGATTTTATTTGTTCTTCTATTCCAGAAACTACATTTTCTCCTTTTTCATCTAACACAATTTTAGATAAATCAAATTTTGAAATAAGTAACTCTGGATGTTTCGCTTTCTCAGCATATAATGCGTCTTTTATTGCAATTTCTTTTAACATTTTGGCTTTTTCTGCCTTGCTTGTTTCCTCTAAATTAGCAATTTTTGTTTCATAATCACTAACTTTTTGTTGCAAATCTGCATTATCTCCATTAGATTTCTTTAAGTCATCAATTGTTGTTTGTGCTGTACTTAAAGATGTTTTAGTATTGTTTAAATCTGTTTCTAGTTGTGAATATTTAGCTTTCGTTACATATTCATCTCCATTAACATTTGCAATACTTACTCTTTTGTCCTTATCGGCTTTCTCGTTATAAGAACTTACTTTGTTTTTGACTTGATTAAACAAGTCTTCTCCTAAAATTTCTTTTAAGAACTCCATAATTTTCTCCTTTCGGGTGCATTTCTGCATAATTTGTATTTTGTTTATTTTATTAAGCCTAACTACAAGAAAAACGGCATAAAAATAAGAGCTATTTCTAGCTCTTGATTTATAATTTTAAAATATTAATAACATAATTTATTTTGTATATAAGGAATTACTGTTTCAAGCCAATAATTTGTATATATTTCTCCCGACGATAATCCATGTCCTATATCCAAACTCTTTATGTAGTATAATTTATCTTTTATTAACTCTTTCCCAGTTATTTTCTTAAACACACTCGAAAAATCATTGACAAAAGTAGTTTTATTATACATATATTTATTTTTATTATAATATTCTTTGAATTTATCCCACAACGCATTATCTCCTCTTGCTCTTTTACTCTCTATTATTGGCTCGTTAAAAATTTTCTGTAAATTATATTCCATTTCCAACTACCTCCATAACAATTCTTAATGTTCCATCAGTATCTTTAAACACTTCTTGTATTTTAAATTTAGTTTCTCTTTGCAATAAAAATTCATATTCTATATCTTTATAGCTTGTACTTAATTCATTTATATATAATCCCTTTGTACCTTTTGGTATATAAATATCATATACAACTTCTCTGAGCTCATCTTTAAAATCTCTAATTGATGTACTTACAAATGCTTTATCTGTGCATTCTTTTCCTTTTAAAATATTGTTTAAATCTTCTATACTATTGTCTTTTAATTGATATTCTCTAAGCCCTGTAAATTTACTTGCTCCATCATACTCTACGTGCCTATGTACTATCATATCTTCAACAGTAGTAGAATTATTTAACACATCTGTTATATTATCTATATTCTTACTTAGTCGTTCATTTACTTTTCTTTCTGTTCTTAAGCTTCTATTTATGTCTTCAAAATCCATTCCTGTATAATCTGCTATACTGTTTTTTTGATTTATAGTCAATTTATTTAACTTGTTCTTATATAAATTAGTTAAACTATCTGATTGCTCGGTTGTATATTTTTTAGCATTATTATATTTGCTTTCAAATGCATTGTCAAAATAATTATTTTTTCTATTTTTCATATTTTCTAGTTCTATTATTTTGACGTTACTTTTTTGGGCTAGCTCTAAATATTCATCTCCCATATCCATCTTGTACATTTTATAATTTACGACTAAGCTTCTTTGTTCGGGAGTTAATTCAGATAAATCTATATCTTTATACTTATTAAAATTACTTAGTAATGTATCTTTTTGCTGTGTCTTAAATGTCTTAGCAGCTTTTAGTGTTTTCTTTGGTTGTTCCTTAATTATACCACCATTATCATTATTTGTCACATATTTTTCTTTCCATTCATTGTAATTCATATCTTGTGGTACAAATATAGTATTTCCATTTTCATCTTTTGCTCTTCTTTGTAAAACATTTGTTACATCATTATCAAATACTGCTACCGTTGTGCATCTATCATTAGGATGTATTGGTGGGTAATTCTTGCCGTGGTTGTCTATCTTTCAAATCAAAAATTTGATTATCTAACTTTGCACAATGTTTACATGTTACATTATCCAAAGTTGCAATAAATCTATATTTTTCTATTCCTAATTCTTCATAAGATAACATTTCTGATTCATTTGCGAAATGGTTTACTTCTGTTCTTACTAATGTAGTAGCATTATACAAACCAACATTCATAAAATTAGATAATTCGGAAGCTATCTTTTGTATTGTTTTTCCTGACATTGTATCTGCTGTCAATTGTGTTTTTAGATAATTACCTAATTTTTCGCTATTTTTCCATATTCTTTGAGAAAAGTTCTCGTTATTAGTCCATTTTTCATTTAATAATAGATTTATTGTTCTATTATCTATTTGAGAAAAGTTAAAACCTAATCCAGTTGCTTTTTGAACATTATATATATTGTGGTAATATCCTTCTTTTATTGTGTCTACATATCTAATTTCTGTTATTTGTTGTTCTATATCTGCAAGTTTCTTTAATTCCAAATCTATACTTTCTTGCAATTGTTCATATCTTGATATACGAAAAGAATAAGCAGACGAGTTATATTTCAATAACATCTTCTGCTTAATATCTTTATTTTTTATATTGTTATTTATTGTAGTTAATAAATTTCTTCTATATATATCTGTTTCTTTTTTATTTAATAATTGATTTAATACTTTTTTATCAAGTACATCTGATTTACTATAATTCTTATATATCCTACTAATTTCTTTGTTTATGTTCTTAATAGCTTGCTCATATGACTCTATTAGCCCTTTTATAGTATTTTCTGTACCTTTTTCTAGTCTTTTCATTAGTTCTGTTTGTCTTTTTTCCCAATAATCTAGAGGTTTTCTAGCCAATTAAAATCACCCCTATTCTTGATTACCTTCGCTGTTGTGATTATCTTGAAATCCTCCTGCATTCCCAAATATTTCTTGTTGTCTTTTTTGTGCTTCTTCTTTTTGTTGTTTTAATTTTTTTAGTTCTTCTTCTGGATCTTCTACCCAAGGATGATTTTTAACTATTGTTTCATCTGATATTGTTTCATTAGTTTTACTTTCATTTGCTATCTGTGCATTTTCTAAATCATTACTTATCATGTTTCTTGTCCACGTTTGTGTTATAGTTTTCGTTTTCCAATCTGCAATTTTTAAGAATTTCATTATTGCTCTTACTAATTTAGCAAATCCTTTTTCAAATTCTATCTGTGTTAACCCTGCTTTTAATTCTAGTTTTCTATAAAAGAATTTTAAAGCAACACCACTCGCATTTCCAAAATCTTCATTGTCTTGTTGTAAGGCTTGTCCACTTTCATATATTTGTTTCTTTAATATTTCTAATATACTATTTCTAGCTTCAACAGGTATTTCAATAGATAATGTTTTTAATCCTCCATTTGTTTTTCCATCTGCCCCTGTTTCTGTTTTAATTGTTTTATATCTCTTTAAGTCTCCAAGAAATTCCTTTAAATTTTCTCCGCCATAATTTTCAAGAATATATATAAGTTGTTGTATATCTTCTAAGTCATTTGCATATCCACTCATTACTTTGTCATAAATGTCAATTAAGTCTCTATATTTCTTTAAGTCACTTATCATATTACGATTATTTTTAAATTCAATAAATGGCACTTCTTCTAAGTTATGCTCAAATTCTTGGTACTCTGCTGATAAATATGTAAGTCCTGTTCCTGATAGATTTCCTCTAAATTTATATTGTTCACAATGTTTATCATCCCAATATTCGAGCATTACAAATTCTTTAATTGCTCCTGTTTCTGTCTCTTCTAAAATAGGGTAATATCTATAAAAACCTATTAATTTCTTCTTTAATTTTCCATCAAATATTGGTAAACATTGTTCTGTTTCAACAACTGAATATAAAAACTGATTATCTTCTATCCAATAATGTAACCAAGCTACTTTATTATTTGTTGCGTTAGTGCAAAGATATGCACTCTCACTTTTAAAATCATCACCTAATGTTTCTTTTATTTTTTTGTTCGTTTCATCGTCTCCAACATCAAATAAAACTGGATTTGTAAACATATATGCTGTTTTTTCATCTGTTATAAGTTGATGAAAGTTGTGTGAAACTCTATTATCTGCATTTCTCATTGGGTCACTTTCACTTGGTAATACACCTTTTGCTTTTATAATATTATCATTTTCATAGTATTTCTTTTCTAATTCAATCATTTTTCTACGTTCTGCATCATTTTGAATTATCTTTTTAATCTTGTTTATATTTAACATATCATTACCTCTACTTTAATATTGATAATCCGCCTTGTTTTGGCTCATATAAAGAAAGAACTAACGCATCTCCACGGTCTGGAGAAGTTAGTCCTCTTTTTTTCATTTCTTCTTTTCTTTCTAATTCTATTTTCCCGTCGCTATTTATTCTATATTTTCTATTGCTTAATTGCGTGATTTGTTTATCATCATATATAAGCTCTATTTCGTGTCTTCTTAATTTTTCTCTTAATAATCCCCACATTAAACCTGTAGAATTGCTAAACTCAACTGGTTCTTCTTGTTTATTTTTTCCTCCTGCTCCACCAAAATGACACTCATATAGTTTTACTGTAGTCCAACCTTTCTGTGATTTGATTTCTTTTAATCTGTCATATACTCCAACACCTAAACCATCGCAGTCTATCTTAATGTGAATTGGTATTCCTATATGCTGAGCTCTTAATCTTTCAACTAATTGTACTATTGTACCAGTAACTTGCATTGTGTCGTTATGATGTAATACAGTGAATGGTTGTTGATATTGTTTGTCAAACAATGTATTTATTATCGTTTCATCATCACCATATCTTGCTACGTCGACCCCTATATCAATTCTATTTGTTGGATATGTTCTATTTTGTAATTTTACACTACAATTTTCAACCCAGTCAAGTTGTATAAAACTATCTGGCATTGCTTTTGGAAATTCTCCAGCAACACGAACTCTATATACATCACTATCTAGTCCGTACATATCAATAATCATTTGTATATATTCTTTTGAAACCCTTTTTGAGTTTTCACCTGATACTTTAAATGTTTTATATATACTTCTATTTTTATTATGACTATCAAAAAAGAAACCACTTAATTGAGTAGGGTTTCCACACATAATTAATTTTGCATCAGGTGTTGTTAATGATCCTAAAACAGGTTCAAATGTTACATCTTTTACTCCGTGACGCTTCATCTATAATATATAGTATGTGTTCTGCGTGAAATCCTTGCAGTGCATCTGGTTGTGTCGCTGTTCTTGGTACTGCAAACCAGTTTTCTGGATTAGACTTCATATATAGTTTTTCTTGTGTCCATTCTATTTCTGTTTTTAATGTAGGATTTAACCATTTTGCAACTTCTGCCCACAATATATCGTGTAATTGATGTTTTGTTGGTGCAGTACAAGGTATTTTAGGAAATGGTCTTGTACACATAAACCAAATAATAAGCCAGCTTTGTAATGCTGACTTTCCTATTCCATGCCCTGAACGAACACTAGTTAATTGATTTTCTGCTACACTATTCAGTATTTCTGCTTGTATTTCATCAGGTTCTGCTCCAATTATATCTTTTACAAATTCAACAGGTCTATCTTTATAATACAATATAGCTTCTGTCGTTAGCATTGTTTATCACCTGCCTTACCTTCATATGCTTTTTGTATTGTTTCAGCAAGTGATTGTCCATTGTTTCCTTCTTCGTTCTTGTTAGTTAATATGTCATTTAAGTCCTTCAATGCAGAGGTAATCTCTTTTAGTCCTTTTCTATCTATAATGTCTATATATGACTTTATTTCTTCCTCTTCATTTATTATTTCTTTACTTGGCTTGCACATATCGTAATTGTATTCTACTATCTTAGTCTTTTTCTTATTTCTTGCTATATGCATATTAAGTTCATTATTAGCTTGTACTATTTTACTTAATAAATCATTTGCTACATCTTTTACTTGTATTATTTTATCAGCTTCTTTTTCGGACTCTTTCTCGAGTACTTTTTCTATTACTTTGGTACTTTTTTTGTCCTCTTTTAGTACCTTTTTTTCTTTCCATCCTTTTGTACTCTTTTTAGTACTTCCGTTTGATTTTATCCCTTTATCTTTCAGAAAGCTACTTACTGATTTATAATCACTTAATATGTATTCTTTTTCTAACTGCTTCCAGTCATATTTCGCCACCTCACTCACCTACTTTTTGTATTTAATGTTTTGACTTATTTTTTCATAGCATACTCTATATTATTTGTATAATTACACTCTTTACCACAATGCTTTTTATTGCATTCTATATTTTTATCTTTATCACATAAATATAGTGGTTCTATTCCTAGATATTGATTTACTATTTCATTTATAAAATCATTACTACTTGCTACAACCTCACATACATCTTCATAGCTAAATGTTTTATCGTCATTTTGATTATGACCATATTCGTATAACCACACATGAGTTAGTTCATGTTTTAATGTCTTTATTATATTTACTTGGTCTTTTAGTAACATTATTTTCTGAGTTCTATATATTGTTACTCCTAAAGTTCCTTCGCATTTCATTTCATTGTTTATTGTTGCTTCGTCTACTTCTTCTATCAACCATTCTGTATTATTTATTTTAAATTTCATTATTCTTGCTCCTTAAAACACTCTTTCTTTTTCTTGCAATCTTTACACTTTCTCTTCATACACTCTTTATAATTAAATCTTGCTTTTAACTTGTTATATGTTTCATTATCTGTTCTTTTTAATATATCTTCTATTTTCATACTCTTTCCTCACAAATTTCTCTATATTTACAAATATCACATTGCTTTTTAGAATCTACTATACATTTATTTCTTTTTATTCGTTTCTTGTAATACATTTATTTCTTTTTATTCGTTTCTTGTAATACTCTTCTCTTTTCCAATCTGCTATTATTTCTGCAGCTATAGTACTTCCTTTTCTTTTCATAGATTTCTCCTTTGTTTTTAATAAACACTATGTAATGATATATCGGTTTATATAAGTAGCTAACTTACATTTTAGGTTTCTGGTCTATATCACAGCTTGACCTTTAGCTTACGAGCCGAACCTTTTGGAAGACTACACACTTTTCTTCCCTGTGACGGAATTAATGTTTCAACCTTATGCTCCCATTGATTGATAAGTTTTATATATCACTACATACTATCAATTAAATTATGCATAATAAAAGAGTTAGAATATATCTAACTCTTCTATAGACCATTTTTTATTTTAGTTAGCATTTGGACTAACGAGCCACATTTTTATTTTATGTGACTATGCTTTAAATTCATGACAATAAAGAAAGATATAGTAAGTTTTCCTTTCTTTTATTGCTATTATAATTATATTATATGTAAAAATTTATTTCTACATAAAAAATACCTAAATTTTACCTAAAAAATGCGACATTTTATAAATTAACCATTTTTTGTGTTGCTCTTTCTATTATTTTCTGTATTGCTTTGTCGCTTCTAGTTTGTCCAAATAAATGATAATATGTATAGTTTCCTATTTGTTCATATGTATTACCTTCTACATAATAATCTACAAGTATATCTCTTTCTTTCTTTTTTAATGCTTCTAATCTTATTTCTACTTCTTCTAGTTTAGTATTTAATTCTTTTATTTCATCTTCTACTTTTTCTAATTCTATTTTTAAATCTGCTTCTAAGTCTAGATTATCACTTGCTTTATTTCCTACTTTGTCTGTTATTATATTTTTACTATGTATATCGCTATTTTCTTCATAGTTTGTAACTGACAACATTACGTTTTTAAGGCTTTCTATTTTACGTAGTATACTTTCCTTTTCTCTTAGTTTTAACTTTAATTTTGCCTTATTTTCTTTGTAATTTTTCAATAATAAAATTAATTGTTCTTTAGTCATTCTCTTTAGTACCTCCCTATTTATTTTTATTTATTCCTCTCACTAAGGATCTATAACATTTTATACATAAGTCCCATTGCTTAATCGGTTGTTTTCTTCCTGTAGAAGTATAAATTCCTATCTTTTCTTCTTTCTTTATTTGAATATGGCATCTATCACATTCATATATGCTCTTATTCATATTTGTAAGGTCTTTCTTTACTAACATACTATTACACCTCTTTTGCTTTATTTTCAAAATATTGTTTTATATCTTTCTCTAAATATGTATAATCTTCATATCTTTGAATTTTGCAAATTTTATTTTCAAACCATTCTTCAAAATCTCCACTTGCATAATATGCTTCGTTTATTGTTTTTGTCATTTCATCTATTATTTTGTCTTTCTTTTCTATCATAGTATAACATTCTATATTTTCTTCATGCTCTTCTATTAATGATTGCTCTTTTCTTTCAATACTTCTCATTAAATAATCTATTCTTTCTTTTTGATTTTCTAGCATAAATAAAACTATATCTAAACTTTCTAAGTCTATTAAATCTAAAATAGCTGTTAAATTTTTATCTTTTTTATTAATTTCATCTTTAGATAATTCTATTATTTCTTTTAAATTCTTTACTGCTTGTTCTGATGTCATAGCTTGTCCTCCTTTTCTATTAATTCTTGTAAAACTTGTAGTGCTAAATGCGTTTCTACTGCAAATCCATAAACCCTTAAATCACTTTCTCCTTTTTCTTTTAATTCTTCTATCTTATCTTTTACTTTTTGAATTGATATGTAATTTAATTTATAATTTTCTAAATCTGTTCTTTCCAATCTCATTTTATATTCATTCTTTAAATATTTATATTGCTCTGTTGTATCAGGTACTTGTGACAACTCAAGTCTTATCTTGTCTAAATTTAATCTATTAATTTCACAATTTTGAGTTATTAAATATTGTTTTAATTTTTCATTTTCTTTTTTTAATTCATCGTTTTCTTTTTGTAAATATGTATTAGTATCTTTTAATTTAAAATATCTTTTTACTAAACAATTTGTATCTTTTAATTCTTCCAACTCTTTTAATACTTTTTTATAATCTGATAAAATATGCTCTATTGCTTGATATATTCTGTCTTCATCTTCATAATCTTCATTATATAAATTGCCAAATTGTTTATATTCTTTTACCATTCTATCTAAATAGTTTAAATCTTCTTCTATACTATTTTCCACTACTTTTCCTCCTCTTCTAGTTCAATAACTTTTGTTATTTTTGCTCCGCATTTAGGACAATAATTATAGTTATTATCTTCTGGCGTTTCATCTTCAAAATACCACTCTTCTTTACAATTACTGCACCCATATATAATATAATCATAATCATCTTTTCGTATAAAATTACATTCTTTCATTTTAAAATATTTAATCCTTTCCGATAGGTAAAATTTCTACGAATTTTACATTTGTATAGTCCATACAAGTATCTGCTATTTCATCAAGCATTTCATTTAATTCTTCCTCTTCTTCGTCTGAATAAAAACCATAATCTATTTCTAAATAAAATCTTTTTTTCATCTTAAATACCTCCTAAAATATAATAAAATTATGTATACTATCTGTATATTCTTTGTATTCTTGTCCTTCATTTATAGATATTTTAAAGTCATATTCTCCATTTTCTCTTACTGTTTCAATTCTTGTTACTATTCCACTATGTTTTCCATCTTTTGTAGTTAATCTATCTCCAATATTAAATCCTCTCATTTAAAACACCTCCTAATATATACAATTATAATATGTGAATGTTTTTGAACAATTTTCACATTTACATTCTATTACTCCATCTGTTGGAATATTATATTCGCAATTATCAGTTTGACATTGAGGACAAGTCCAATATAAATTAAAACTTACATCTGTTTCTACTTCAACATCTTCATCATTATGATTTATCTAAAATAATATCGTTATCATCATATTCAAACTTACAACCACATAAATCACAAGTTACTATTTTTTCCTTGTTAAATTTTTTACCATGTTTTAATATTTTCACTATGTATCAATCCCTTCCAAATCATAGATTCTATCTCTTTGCATACTTCTTAACATTGATGATAATATTACTTCTTTATCTGCTTTTAATTCTTGTTTTCTCGCAGGTTTAATACAATGTAATTCTTTTAATCCATCTACTGGCTCTGCCCATCTCTTTGTCCATTTATTACCAAATACATCTGTCGTTTCTTCTTCCTTTTCTTCCATTTTTTCTATTGCTACAAGAACTCCTATTTCTGGTGGTATCTCTTTTTTTATTTCTTGGTATAATTTATATGGCATTACAAAATAATTTTTATTTCCTATAAATGTTAGCTTGTTTTTACTATGAAAATCACTTACTGATTGTTTTATTTCATAACAATATGTTTCTCTTTGACAATTATACATTATGCAATCTACTATTTCTTTTCCATACCAACCAATAGTACATTCAAACACATAAAACTCACTCCTTTTCTTAAAACGATTTGCTAGTAATTGTTCTAGTCTTTTGGTAGTTTCTGTTTTCATTTGTTTCACTCCTCTACTATTAAATCTGCTTTGATTAAATCGTATGTTAAATTATAAGTTAAATTACATAAATCTAATATTTCATATCTTCTATTTCTAATATCTATACTCGCAAAATCGTGTTCTTCTTTTCTTAAGACTAATAAATGTGTATATTCATATTTTTTAAATCCAAACTTTTCAAGTTCTTTTAAATCTACATCATCTCTTATTTTTAACATATCTTTTCTCCTCCTAAATTGTATAAAGTTGCACTATAATCTTCAAATACTTTCTCTATTATTTTATATACTTTGTTCCAATCTCCATTTGCTATTCCACATCCTATTTTATATGGTATTGCTATACTATAGTTATTACTTCTTGCAAAACCTTTTATATTGTTTAATGCATATTCCATATTATAATAATCTGTATTAAAATTAGCTTTCTGACTAAACATATTAGCTATTATTTTATCTGATATATAGATATACACATCTCCCATTAAATTTGAATAAGCATTTCCCCATTCAGTACAATATCTCTTATAATTGTCCTCTAAATATTTAAATCGGTCGGCGAGTTGTCTAGCAACTCCACCTCCGCATTACTCCTTGTACATTTACTTGATGAACTATTATATCTTCTGTGCAATCTAATATGTTTCCTTCTTTAATCGTTATCATCTTCTACCTCCACAAACTTCTTGTTTTCTAGTTTGTAATATGTATTTTCTTTTATTATTTTTCCGTCTATTTTCTTTGATTTAACACATATTGGTTTATATACATATGTTCTATATTCTGGGCTATCTATTTTTTCGTATTCTGCTAATACTAAAATATCTCCTTTTACTCCTCTTGCTTTTCCGTAAATTCCTATATTGCAAACAACATTTTCTATTCCTTTATCATGTGATATATTGCTATAATATCCTGAACTTGCTAATTGGCTGTAGTCTCCTGAACTTGCTAATTTGCTGTTGTCTCCTGAACTTGCTAATTGGCTGTTGTCTCCTGAACTTGCTAATTTGCTGTTGTCTCCTGAACTTGCTAATT
>CAZTBY010000002.1:27933-41084 GCA_964612395.1 uncultured Clostridium sp.
GCTGTTGTCTCCTGAACTTGCTAATTTGCTGTTGTCTCCTGAACTTGCTAATTGGCTGTAGTATCCTGAACTTGCTAATTGGCTGTTGTATCCTGAACTTGCTAATTGGCTGTAGTCTCCTGAACTTGCTAATTGGCTGTTGTATCCTGAACTTGCTTGTACATCTTCATCTTGTTTCTTATCTTTTATTTTGCACTTTTCCCATAAGAAATCTACGCTTGCTTTTATAAATCCTGTTAAATCTAATTTTGCTCCTATTTTTATTTTATTGGTTGCGATTTTACTATCTTCTCTATCCTCTTTATCTGGTTTATTTATATCTCCTATTGCTTCTACTTCTGCAAATGTACTATTACATAAATCATAATAGTTAAGTGTATCTAACGGATTTTCACAAAAATGAAATCCATTACCACAACATTTTGGCTTTTCCTCTATTTCATATTCCTTATTTTCTTCGTATTGAAATCCTCTACATGTCATATCTTTATTAAATGCTTTATAACCTTTTATTCCCATTTTTTTATTTCCTCCTATTTTTAATATTTTGTTTATTATTTTCTTAAGTGTAAAACTTTTTTTGTGTTGATTCATAAGTTTCTAAAAATTGCATTGTTCTTTCTTGCTGTTCTCTTATTACTTTTATCCATAAATCTTCTTGAAAATTATTAGATTTATTATTCATAACTATCACCTTGTTCTATTGCATCTTTTAATGCAAATTCATCATATTCTTGCTCGTATATGTTTAGTTTTGTTTCTAGATTTTGTATGTAATCTTTTCTATCAAAATAATTATTTGGTTGTATTTTTTCGTATATAAGCACTACTATCATTATTGTTGATAATATCATTAAAATAATTAAAAATATTGGCACAATATATTTCGTCATAAAATTCCACATTTTAAATTTCCTCCAATTCTACTATTACTCTACTCTTATCTGCATACTCAAAGCTGTCTGTAAAGTTAGTTACTATTTTTCTATTATCGTCTTGTAATACTCCTGCTTGTACTAAAGCATCTAATATAAACTTTTTGGCAAAACAAATATTATCTAAATCACGCCTTTTGTTCTCTTCTATCCAAGTAAAATGTCCTATTACTGGCTTATCTATTTTTATATTTCCTAGTTGTTCTTTGATACACCAAATTATATATGCTTGCTCATTTTTCTTTGCTTTTGCTCCTATGTACTTATTAGCTCTGTTATATGCAGTATATTCATTTAGTCCCATTAGTCTTTTGCCTATTTCAAATTTGTATTTCATCTTTTGCCCTTTCTGCTAATGTGTCAAAACTTATTTGACCATTTGCTAATATTCCTTGTAATCTATCTAAACTAATTTTGTGATATTCTGAATCTATTTCTATTCCTATAAATTGTCTTTCTAATTCTTTACTAGCTACACATGTTGTTCCACTTCCACTAAAACAATCTAGTACTATATCTCCCTTATTACTTGAATTTATAATTAAGTTTTTTATTATATTTATCGGCTTTATTGTAGGATGTTTGTATTTATCTTTATCAGTTTTATTAATATTTGTAATATAGTATTTCTTTTTTGTTTCATAATTTCCATTCAATGGAACTCCACTTTCTCTTGCAAATATACAATATTCAGTATCATTTGCATAAGTATTATTCATTGTTGGTAAAGGATTATTTTTGTGCCAAGTCAATATTTCTATATTACAATTTTTATCTAAATAATATTTTAATAATGGTTCTACTTGATGTTTACTGCACCATATATAAATATTTATTTTTTTCATCACTCTATCTAGTTCATTTAATAGTTCTAAATCAAATCCACTACTTATATGTTTTATTTTCTCTCTTGATTTTTTCTTATCTTCCCAAACTCTTTTTTGTCCTTCATTTTTATACTCTTTAGTCTTTTGTAACGAATTTGTATTTGTTGCCACTTTGTAATATTCCTCATGATAACTTCTTTGTTTAGTTCCAAAACAACCTGCACCACCGCCAGTAGTATATTCGTATGGTGGATCTATAATAATTAAGTCTATTGAATTATCAGGAATATCTTTTATTAATTTATAACTATCTCCTAATGTTATTGTGTTTAACATATCTTCAAATTTCATAACTCTAATTTCTCCTGTATTCCTAAATTTATTTTTATCTGCTTTATGCTATCTTCTGCTGTTGGTATGTCTACATACTTACAAGTCTTTACTCCTTTAAAATATGGATTCTCTAATTGTTGACATCCAGTACACCAACCTTTTTCGATAGCCTTTGCACATATTCCGTTCTAATTGTGGATATTTCATAAATCATCTCCTAATAACTTGGTATGTGATTTTCGTTTTCAAAAATCATTTTTTCTATTTCTGTTGTTAATCTATATACTGCTACTTCTTTATTTGTAACACTACATTTCTTTGTTTTATCAGTTGTTACAAAACCTAAACTTTCTAATTCTGTTATTCTTGGTCTTGCATTGTTTACATCTGCCGTATTTGTGTAATGTCTTTTATATAATTCTTGTGCTATTTCTCTTGTTGTCATTTCTTTATCTTGTAATATTTCTAATACATGTTTATGTCTTTCGCTTAAATGTTCTTGCATATCTTTATAACTCTTATGTCTTGTCATAAATGTTATTGTATTCATTTGTTTATCACTCTCCTAACTTTGTAAATTTATTTGTGCCATTGATGGTATATAAAATTTAGTTCTATGCTTTGTATCTGATATTGTTGTTCCATCATAAACAAACTCTTTTCCATTTTCACAACTACATTTTGCATAGTATTCATAAGTTAATTTTCTATCTCCATTTTCAATTTGTTTGAAATATTTTATTACTCCATCTCCGTTACAAATATTGCACTCTACCTTTTCTCGTATAGTATTATTGCTTGAATTATATGGCATTTCCATATTTATACTTACTATGTCTGCTAATCTAGGCATAAACTTACATTGTCTAAATGCTTGTCTCACTATTTGTCTGTATCTAGTTATTGGCATATTTTTTAATTCTTTAAACCATTCTTCTCTTTGAAATTTTGTTAATTCTTTTTCAAAAAAATTCTCTATTCTAGCCGTTTCTTCAACAAATTCAGCTATTTCCATTTTTTATACTTTCCTCCATTTCTTTTATTTTTCTCGTTTTTCGTTCTTCTTCTGTCTCCTCTTTTTGTCCTGTATTCTCTTTTAATCTCCTAAATTCCTGTTCTTCATTTTTTGCTTGAATTAGTGTTGAAATTCCTTTAGCTTTCCAATTCTTAAGTATTCCATCTATGTAATTAAAGTTTCTCTTATTAGCTGTTACTGCCTTTTGCATTGCAAAAATAATTAGTTCTGGCTCCATATTAGAGAAATCTTGCAACTTTTGAAATTCAAACGGAGTTATAAGGTTAATGTTTTGATCGTAAAAATCTATTACAGACTGCATATTAATATTTTCTTTTTGTTTAGTTTCTTTTAGTTTATTTAATGTGCTCACTTTGTGCCCGCCTTGTGTATCACTTTGTGTATTATCTTGTGTATCACTCTGTGTATCAAAACTAACAATCAGATATTTCCCTGCTTGATTAGAATAACCTTTTTTGTATTTTAAATATCCTTTTTGTACTAATTCATTTCTTGCTCTATCAAGTGCTTGCCTACTTAAACTCGTAAAACCACAAACTATTAAATTAGAAACTGAAAATTCACTTTTCCAGCCAAGTTCGCTACATTTATTTAACAAATAGTTATATAAACATTGTGCGTTTGAGCTCAAAGGATTATCTTGAATCAATTTATAAAATGTGTTTATTTGTTTTATATAGTTCATCTCTTTTGTCTTTCCTTTCGTAAAAATAAGGGCTAAAACTTGTGTTGTCTTAGCCCTTGTTGATATAACTTTTTCCTATTAAATTTATAAATTCTTCTTCTGTGTGAGTCTTCATATATTCTTTTTGTGTATCTATTCTTAATTGATTTATTATTGCTTCATTAGAATGACATTTAGGACATATTAGTTTTACAAATTTATGTTTTATGCTTCTTTTTCTGTTGCTTCCACCATAAATTTCGTGAGGATTTAATCGTTTTGAGTATTTACCACAAAACTCGCATATTCCTTCTTTAACTATGTCTTTATCTCTTTGCCTTTCTAGCTTTGCTAACTTCTTGCTTTTCTTTTTAATTGCTGTAACATCTTTTTTCTTTTCAATTTTGTTTTTTGGTACTGGGTTAAATGAATTACTTAAATTATTTACTATCATTTCTTATCCCAGCTTTCCAATAAACTATTTATCTCTGCTTGTGGTTTTGTTTCTATGTTTAATTCTTTAGCTTGTTGTACTAATAATTCTATTAATAGGCTCATTTCTTTTGTGTTGTATGTACTAGAACCATAATAAGCTTGCACTTTTACACATTTATCTTTTCTTGATACTTCCCTTACGAGAAATCCTAAACCTTGTCTTTCCCATATTCTTCTAAAATCTTCAAATGCTTTTTCTTCTATTATCATTGCTTGAAATGTGCCTATGTTTGAAATTGCATCTTTGTATATATCTTCTTTTGTTATTACTGCATCATTTGTTGTTAGCTTCTTTGCAATTAAATCGCATATGACCCAACAATATGAGTTTGCATCTAAAGACCTTTTCTTGTACCATTTCTTTAATTCGACATTTAGTTTATTTTCGTTTTTAAGTTCTTCTACTATACTTATTTCATTTGTGTCTAATTCTAATGTTATAATTGGTTTTCTAGTTTTATAGTTTTGCGATATATTACCCACAATAGTTCCTGTTGTGTTCATATTACTTTCCTTTCTTAAATTTCCAAACATATCCACCTGCTTTATTTCTTATCCCTCTGCAACAAGCAGATATATTATTTATTTTTAATGTTCTTTGTGCTGTTGCAATACACTCCCATTCTCTAATTAAATTTCCTTTGAGGTCATATTGTATTACTTCTTTAGAATGAACTAATTCTTTTCCTCTTTTTCCTTTCATTGGTGCAGTCGGTTTTTTTAAACCTGTTCTAAAAGCATGCTTTAAATTTTCGCTGTAAGTGCACCATTCTAGATTCTCAACGCTATTGTCTTTTTTTATTCCATTTATGTGATTTACTACTGGATAATTATTAGGATTTGGTATAAATGTTATAGCAACTAATCTATTAACTCTAAATGTTTTTGTTTTTGAGTTTTTGGATAAAGTAACTTCATAATATCCCCACTTATTTACTCTAGCTTTTAATATTCTTTCTTTAACAGGTCTCAAATGTTTCTTGCCACATTGATTTGATGCATTAACTAGCTTTTTTAAACTCTTTACTCTGCCCCAATTACTTATTTGATATAATCCTTCGTAGTTTTTAATATCTTTCCATTCTTCTACTCTATTATTTCGCTTGTTAAAATCTATACTTATATCATTGATTATTCCTGTAGTTTGCATTTGGAAAAAACCCTTTCTTCAAACATTCACTTAATATTTGTAATTTAGGCAAATATTCGTTTTTTATAAAGTTCTCATCATATTCTATTGGTATTAATTGAAGTCTATTTTTTTCTATCTTATTAAAATAATTGTTGTAATCTTGTTCTTCTAGTGCATAAGCTACAATAAATAGTTTGTGTATTTTACTTGCATACATCTCTACTTGAGCTTGTCTCCAATATTGTTTTGATACTTTAAACTCTTTTTCCGATTTATGTGTCTTTACTTCATAAATACAAGCATTTGTATTTCCGTCTAGATTAACTCTTAATCTATCTATAATAATTTGCTTATCTTTTTCCAAATTTTCAATTTCAAGTGAATCTAGAATTTTATGTTCATAATTATTTCCTGCTTTTGTCGCCTCTGTTGAAAAGTTATTTTTATTAAGTCCTAATTTTTCTAACCACCAATTTTCAAATGTTTTTGTAGTCCAATTTCCTACTACCATACTTGTATCTGAAGCACCTATGTAATAACTTCTATCTTGACTTTGTATCAATGTTTGCTAAATCTCTTTCAAAGTTACTTAAAGTATCAAAATAACTAAATAATGCTTTTACTTCATCTTCTGTTTTGTGAAGTCTATCTGCGATATCTTTTACTGATAAACCCTCTTTTAGTTTTTGCGTATATATTTGTTGACATCTTTCTTTAATCTTAAATATGTCATGTTTTGATAAATCATCTTCCCAATTATTTTTAGAATCTTTTAATTCTTCTTTTAACCATAAATCAAAACCTAATCCAGTTCTTATTGCTACTCCCTTTACAAATAATCTAGTTTGGCAATTCCATAATCTTTGTTGAGACATTGAGTTGTCTTTTACTGGATTGCTTCCATTTGTAACTGGTCCTCTTTGTATAAATTCTAAATCGTCAATTACTATTCTTACGGCAGTTTCATATACTTTGTTTATATTACCTTTACTATCTTTAAACTCTCTATCTGTCATATATAAGCTACTTCCTGTTATTTCATTTGCGATAGGTTCAAAATATACTTTTTCTGCACCATTTCCATGTAGTAAGTCAACTACTTTTGCCCAGTTTAAATAATCTGCTCCATCTCTTTGTTCTACCCATTGACTTACATCTATTTTTCTTAAATCATCATAACTTTTTAACATTATGCTATTTCCTCCAATCTTTCTAATTTACTTTCTTTTTTTATTCTTAAATCATTGATATCTTCGGCTATATAAAATAAATCGTTATATTTAGCATCTTCAAATTCATCTATAGCTTTTAAATCATTTATAGCTTCTTGTAGTCTCTTATAAGCATCTTTTAGATTTTCTATGTCTATTTCTAGTAAATCTCTTTCGTCCATTTGACTTTCCTTTCTATCTATGCTACAATGAGCATAGAGTTCATATATATGTACTAAATCTTGAAGTTATTTGTTTTTGCCGACGATAACTTCTTTAATTTTGTCTACTATAAATACTGCAGGTTCTTTTGTCGCTTCTGCTGTATTTATAATTCTTTCAATTGATTGTAATTTTCTAAAATGTGTTATTGCTCTTAATTCAGCATTATAATGTTCTTCTATTTCTTCATTTAAACTATTTTCTGATATAAGTGCTATAATAAACATTCCTATTACTATTCCTAAAAGCATTCCTAATATAAACATCATATTTCTCAACTCCTTTCTATTTACATTTTTTGTTAAATTTTATATAATTACCTCGAAAGTGAGGTTATTATGATACATCCAAATAATATTGAAAAATATATTTATAAATTTTTAATTAAATTACATTCAAAAGATTACTTTTCAGCTTTTAACTATCTTCAAAACAAATATAATCTTGAAGAAAACTATATTGCATCTATCATAGAAGAATGTATAAATTCAAAATATGTCGACGGAATTTCTTCTTTAAATTCTATAACTAATTACAAACAGCTAAATGTTAAAACATATACTTATGTAACTAGAAAAGGCTATCAATTTATAAATGAATATAGACTTAAAAAAATAAACATTTTTTGGATTCCATTTAAACATCTTGTTGTAATAATTATTACTGCTATAATTACTGCTATCGCTACAAAATACTTTTCTAAATAGTATTAGATTCAACTTTTATGTCTTCGTTTATTAAAGGAATTTGTATTATTAGTTTAGAAGGTTCTCCGCCCTCTTTTATAATTTGATATTTTTCAATTATATTTTCAAGTTCGATATCATTAATCACTAATTTACATATTCCTTCTTTTTGAATAAGTTTAATTTTAAATGTTTCTCTTCCCATTTTTCCTCCTACAATAAATTGATTAATATATCTGGCAAAGCATTTGCTATATAACTTGCTATTATTGGTACCCAGAATATGCTTGTCCCTAATACAATCTCTTTAATTTTTTTCATTTGTTTGTTCCTCCTTTGTCTTAGTTAGCTTTTGTAATTCTAATAAAATTAGAAATTCTATTCCTGCTTTTTGATTTTGTTTAGGATTAATTCCTAACTCATAAAGTCTTACTGCTGTTTTATCTGCTATTTTCTTTCCACTTTCTAATCGTGGAAAATCTTTTTCGTCAAACTTGTTTCTAGCCCATTGTGTTGAGTGACCTCTTATTTGTGCGTATATATCCGGTGTTATCGTGTCAGGTGCATCATCCCAGTTCATTGTTACTTCTCTTTTTACATTCATTTTCATTTCCTCCTTCTTTTTTGTATCGGTTCGTGGTTATTTTTGTTGTATTTTGCAACTTCCGTTGTAAAAAAAAATCCGCAAATTCTTCTGTTGATATATCTAATTCGTTACTTAATATAATAGCTTCTTCTAGGTTCATTGGAGTCTCATTTGATATTTTTTGCCCTAAAGTATATGGAGTACATGGAATTTTCGGTGCTATAGATTGAATTGTCTTTTGTTTTTCCACTATTCGTCCTTTTATTTTAGCTGTATTTACCATTGCTTTCTCTCCTTTCTTTTTGTTGCTTTTTGCAACTTTGATATTATTATACATTTTTTTAAAAAATTGTCAATAGCATTTTGCAACTTTTTTTATATTTTTTGCAAAAAATGTTGCAAAAGTTGTAAAATATGTTATAATTGATATGGTTAGGAGAGTTAATTATGGAGAAAATTATTTTTGAAAAAGTAGGAAAACGATTAAAAGAAGCCCGTGAAAGAAAAAAAATAACTCTAGAAGAAGCTGGAAAAAAAGTAGATGTTCATAAGAGTACTGTTTTAAGATGGGAAAAAGGTGAAACTGCAAAAATAAAGCTACCTATATTAGAAACTTTAGCAGACTATTATAATGTTAATTCCGCATGGTTAGCAGGTTTTGACGTCCCTATGGAAAAAGAAAAAGACTCTATTCTTAATAAAATAGGAGCAATTCCTTTGACCGATATAAATACTATTAGAATCCCTATTTTAGGAACAATAAAAGCAGGGTATGATTATTTAGCACAAGAAAATGTTATTGATTATATTGCTTTTAAAGTAGATGGAACTGACAAAGAAAATTACTATGCTTTAAATGTTGTAGGAGATAGTATGACACCCCTTTTTGATGATGGTGATACAATTATTGTTCATAAACAAGATGACTTTAAAAATGGAGATAATTGTGTTGTACTTATAAATGGTGATGAAGCTACTATAAAAAAAGTATACAAAGGAACTAATGGAATTGAATTAAAAGCTGTTAATCCTTATTATCCGCCAAGAATATTTACAGAAGAAGAAATAAACAAATTGCCAATTAAAGTTATTGGTGTTGTAGAAAAATCAATAAGAAATTTTAAAAAATAAAAAAGGAGAACTAAAAATGGAAGAAAATCAAAATTTAGAAAATAGCTCAAAGCAACCGTATAAAGAAACTTTAAATGTAAATGATATGCAAATTTCGGTTTTATCAAATGACAACGTAAATGATTTTATTTCTTTAACAGATTTAGCTAGATATAAAAATTCAGAATTTCCAAAAGATGTTGTAAAAAATTGGATGCGTAATAGGTCAACCATTGAATTTTTAGGGCTTTGGGAAATGATGCATAATCCTAATTTCAAAGGGGTCGATTTCGACACCTTTGTGAACGAAGCTGGTTCAAATTCTTTTGTTATGACCCCTCAAAAATGGATAGAAAGTACAAACGCTATTGGAATTATTTCTCGTTCTGGTAATGGCGGTGGAACATTTGCTCACAAAGACATAGCTTTTGAATTTGCTAGTTGGTTAAGCCCAGAATTTAAACTTTATGTAATAACAGATTATCAAAGACTAAAAAATGATGAAAGCAACAAATTGTCTAGTGACTGGAATATAAAAAGGCTTATTGCAAAGACTAATTATCGTATTCAAACAGATGCTATAAAACAAATCCTTATACCAGAAAATGTTTCTAAACAGCATCAATCAATTACATATGCGAACGAAGCTGATATGTTAAATGTGGCTTTATTTGGAATGACTGCAAAGGAATGGAAAAAGTCACATCCTAATGCTAAAGGTAATATTAGGGATAATGCTACAATATCACAACTAATAGTATTATCTAATCTCGAAAATTTAAACGCAATTTTTATAAAACAAGGTCTTCCTCAGAAAGAAAGACTATTAAAATTAAATGCTGAAGCTATTTATCAACTAAAAACTTTTAAAAACAATAAAAATATAAGTCAAATTGAAAAAATAGATAAAAAACTGTTAAATTAAAAAATTAAAAGGAAATAGATGTATTCAATTTTACCACGAACCGATACATTTATTCCCTCGATATAAAGTCCTTGAAACAAGGTTTCTTTATGCTATTTATTATAACATAATATAAAACCTTTTTTCAAGAGATTTTAATAATAAAAAAATTAAAGAAAGAAGGTATTTTTATGAAAAGAAGAGCAAATGGTGAAGGAACTATTTACACAACTATACAAAAAAATAAAAGGAGTAAATTTTTAAAAGAAGAATGTACTATTTGTAAGAATTGTACTAATAAATGTAACAGATTAAGTTTTGAAAGGTGCAATAAATGTAAAACTTGTACAGACTGCATAAAATATTGTGATAGGTATTATTGTTATAAAACTACTAAAGCCCAGTTAAGCACTAAAAACAATAGAAAATCCGCAGGAACAGGTAAAAACACTAAAGAAGTAAACCAAAAGAAAAATTTAAAAGAAAAAGAAATAAATATAAAATCTTTAATAAAAAACGGAGAATTAACACTTTCTGAAGTTATGAGAGAAAATGAAAAATCTAAATTAGAATATAATTTAATTAAAGTAAATAGCTATAATAGAAATATAAATACAATACAAACAATAGAAAAATATCCTATTGCTAATAAAAAAGTTTATTTAATAACAGAAGATGATTTAAAAGAATTATTATCTAATCTAGTATCTATCAATACCAGTCAATCTAATCTAGAAAAGGTATATGATGAATTACATCAAGCACTATCTAATTGTAAAAGAAATGAACTTTTTGATAATATTGATAGAAATACGTTTATTAGTAATTTAAATAAAAAGAAAGTTGTGGCATTTACTATTGAAGAGCAAAAGCAAATATTAAATTATATAAACGAACATGAAAATGATCTTGTAAATGAAAACAAATCAAATATAAATAATATAACTATTAAGAATATACTTAAATTTGCTTTTGCAACTGCTATGCGTATAGGGGAGATATGTTCTCTTGATAAAAACAATGATATAGATATGGATAATGAAAAAATTTTTGTTCATACAACACTTACTAAAAATCATAATAATAAATTTATAATTGGTAATTCTACTAAAACAGGAAGAAAAATAAAAAAAAGAGGCGAAGAAGATATTAGATCAATTCCATTTGATATATTATTTGATTCTGAAGAAGTAAAGCTTATAATAGAAGAACAAAAAGAAAATTCTCCATTCAATTTACTATTTAGTACAAAAGATGGAAATATAATAGCTGAAAGTTCTATAAATTCAATTTTTAAACGAATTTGTAGAAATGCAGGAATAGTTAAGGACTGTAATACACATATGACAAAACACACAGGTGTTACGCGATTAAAAGAAAATGGAGTTGATATATATGTAATCTCCAAACTAGTAGGAACTTCTGTAAGAGTTTTAACTAAAACTTATGCACATATCTTTGATGACTTTGTTGAAAAAGAAATTGAAAAATCTAAATTAGTACGACAAGAAAATAATTTAACACTATCATCTAAATCAGATAAAAATTCAAAAATAATCCCTTTTAAAAAGTATGTTTAATAACATACTTTTTTTGTATGTAATTTTTATATTTTTGTATGCAGTTTTTTAATTTTTTGTATGCAATTTGTATGCAGTTTTTTAATAAAACAATAAAAAATAATAAAAACATAATAAAAGTTTGAAATAAGTAAAAAGTCATAAAAACCTTGATATTACTATATAATAGCTTAATAATAAAAAATAATAGGTAAATAATAAAAACTATTATTTACCTACTTTTTGGAGGCGCCACCCGGATTTTATTTTTCTCTTTACCTTCAATTTGTGGGCATACATTGCTCTTATTATTTTTTTGTATGCAGTTTGTATGCAGTTTTACTTATTATTAAAACCATATGTAATACCAACTTTATATATTTTAATAAAAATATCTTTAAATATTTTTATAATAATTCTTTCCTTCCAATTGCATTTCCCTAAAATTTCATTAATAACTACATTTTCTTTTTCCATATATATTCTCCATTTCTTATTATATTGAAGCTTCTATACGAAAAATATAATGCATATAGTTTCTTATGAGAAACAAAAAAACAGAGTCATAAAGACTCCACGTTTGTCGAAATTTGGAAGTAGTTGGGAAAATTTTAGAAATGTATTGTCAATATTATTAAAATATGATATATTGTTTTTTATTAGGAAAGAGGAATTAAATTAATGGATAGGTTAAATATAAAACGAATGGAAATAGACAAACAAATATTAAAAATCGGAGAATTAAGTCAAGATATTATTGATTTATTAAATTTACAAGAAAAACCACGTAATATAAAATTTGCCTTTGATAGGATTCCTCATTGTGAAAAGCATAAAACAGATTTTAAAGATGAATTTTCATATTATAAAAGTATGGAATTAATACCACAAATAATAAGCAGTCCTGAATATGTAGGTTATAACGAAAAAAATAATGGGATTGAGTACATAAAGAGATTAGATGATTTAACTCTAGTTGCAGTAAGACTAAAATCAAGTGGAGATTTATTTTTAAGAAGTATATATCCAATTAGTGATGTAAAATTAAATAATGGAATTGCATCAAATCAGATAAAAAAGGTATAAAAGAGATACTATTTCTAGTATCTCTTCTATATTGCTTGGTTATTTAGTAGGACGGCGTACCCTACATCTCTTTTCAGACCATCTCTGGCGTGTTAGCTGCCACTTTCTAACCTTAAATAACCTTTTATATTGTATGCTTTTTTTCAGAAAATATACTAAATTTTATATTTTCTGTGTAATTATATTAATACATTTATTTATTTAAGTCAATAATTTTTTTAAAATTTTCAATTTTTTGTTTAATATAATTTACATTTTTATTTTACCACATTTATGTAAATAAGTCAATTTTTTACCTATAAATGCCTAAAAAGCAACGCATTACGATGCATTTTAAGCCGTTTTTATTTTGAATTAGAGTAATT
>CAZTBY010000003.1:0-37958 GCA_964612395.1 uncultured Clostridium sp.
TTGCCATTTTATGTAGACAAAACCAAAAAAACGTAGTATAATTAAAAATGTCGGGATTCGACTAGTCTAAAAGTTTATAATAAAACTGCTTTTTAGACGAAAAAAAGGAGGAAATAAAATTGGTTACAAATTATTCACAAAACAACTATATTATGTTAGTTGGTAAAATCACAAGTGAGAAAAAATTTAGTCACGAAATTTATGGAGAAAGTTTCTTTAACTTTGATTTAGAAATACCACGTTTAAGTGGAATATCAGATATTATACCAATTACAATATCTGAGAGATTAATCGCAAACTTTGATTTAAACATAGGAAAACAGGTAGTAATTGAAGGACAATTTAGATCTTACAATACATATGAAGATTCAAAGAGCAGATTAATATTAACAGTTTTCGTAAAAGAAATTAGAGAAAAAGGGGAAGATGAAGAAATTAAAGTACCTAACGAAGTACAATTAGTAGGACATATTTGTAGAAAACCAATCTACAGAAAAACACCATTTGGTAGAGAAATAGCTGATATATTAGTTGCAGTAAATAGAGCATATAATAAATCGGATTACATACCATGTATTACATGGGGCAGAAATGCCAGATTCTGCGAAAACATGCAAATAGGAACAGAATTAAGATTAGTTGGTAGAGTTCAATCAAGACCATATGAGAAGAAACACGAAGATGGAACAGTTGAACAAAGAACAGCATATGAAGTATCAATAAGTAGTTTAGAATTCGTAAATAAAGAAGACGAACCTAATAATATGGAAGAAACAGCAACTACAGAAGAAGCAATGTAAAGGAGTAAAAAAATGGATTATTTGTATATCTTACAACAAGCACTTATAGGTATTATAACAATATTTTGGCTATATAACATAGCAATAAGTGTTTGTGCATTAATAAAATTCAAAGAAAAGCCATTACTAATTAACAAACAACATAAATTTATGGCAATAATACCTGCACATAATGAAGAAAAGGTTGTTAAAAATCTAATAGAAAGTTTAAAAGAACAAAACTATCCGAAAGAATTATTGGATATATATGTTATTGCTGATAACTGCACAGATAGAACAGCAGAAATTTCAAGAAATGCAGGTGCAATTGTATATGAAAGAAATGACCCAGAGCATAAAACAAAAGGATATGCAATGCAATGGTTCTTAAAAAAAATGCAAGAACAAAATGTAGAATATGATGCATTATGTGTTTTTGATGCAGATAACGTTGTTGATAAAGAATTTATGAATGCAATGAATAGAAAACTTTGCCAAGGGGAAGAAGTGGTTCAAGGATATAGGGATATCAAAAACCCTGATGATACTTGGGTTTCAGCAGGATATGCACTATTCTATTGGACAATGCACAGGTTTTATCATTTAGCAAGGTATAACATTGGTTTATCTCCGTTATTAAATGGAACGGGCTTTATGGTAAGATATGATTTAATAAAGGCAGAAGGTTGGAATACAAAAACATTAACAGAGGACATAGAATTCTCTTTAATAAACATTGCAAAAGGAAGAAAACTAGGCTGGGCAACAGATGCAAAAGTATATGATGAACAACCATTAGGCTTCAAACAATCTTGGACACAAAGAACAAGATGGTCTGTAGGTCATCTGCAATGCTTTAAATACTACATAAAAGATTTAGCAGCAGGTGTTGTACGAAACAAAAAAATGATGAATGTTGATGGTTTACTATATCTTATGGGTATGCCAATTTTAATAGTAACACTTGCAATATTGGTAATAAACTTAATTATATTCCTTGGAGATGGAATGACATTAGCTGGTTTAATTTGGAATTATGCAAAATACTTACTTGCAACATTTATAATGCCACCACTAACAGCATTATTTGTTTTGATACTAGATAAAAGACCAATAAAGCCAATGCTAAAAGGTTTGCTATGCTATCCATTATTTCTAGGTTCATGGATATTAATTAACATAAAAGCATTAATAAAACCAAATACAACATGGGAAAAAATAGACCATGTAAGAGATATAAAAGTAAAAAGCTAAATATTACAATTATATTACAAATTGCAAAACTTATTGCAATTTGTATTTTTTTTGTATAAAATATAATTACACTAAAAAAGAAGATGTAATGCATGAAAAAAACAAAGGAATAACGCTAATATCACTAATAATAACAGTACTTCTTTTACTTGTTTTAACAGGAATAAGTATTTTTGAAATACAAAAATATGCAGTTACTAATAAAGCTAAAAATGTAGTGAAAAGAGCAAATAACCAAATTAAAAATGCATCAGAAATGGAAAACGAAGTAATTGAGAATACAGATAGCCCAAGAGGAGCCAAAAGTGCAACAAACATAGATTAGAAACGTATAATCTAAACAGGTTCGGAAATAGATATAAAAAAGCCAAAGTTTCAATATTTTTGCTCAAAAAAATAAAAAAATATTCAAATAAACTTGCTATTTTTACCAGAATATTGTATGATATTATAAGTGAGAAAAGTAAGATTTAATGGAGGTATAAGATGAAAAAAACGATTGCAATAATATTAGTAATTCTATGTATTTTATCAATAGGAACTGTTGCGTTTGGAACAGAAATAAATACACTTGAAAATAACAATAAAAATGACATAGAAGAAATGAAAAGCAAGATGGAGGTAAAAAAAGAGGAGTATACCGAAAAATATGGCTCTGAAGCATATTGGTTAGCAGGTTTTATTATAGAAGAAGTTGTACAA
Source organism: uncultured Clostridium sp. (assembly GCA_964612395.1). GTDB lineage: Bacteria > Bacillota > Clostridia > TANB77 > CAG-508 > UMGS1781. The sequence goes on from CAZTBY010000003.1 coordinate 2,736, forward strand.
CCTTACAGTATTCCATTCTGTTTTATAGGAATTGTAGTAGGTTTATTATTCCAATATGTTCTAGGAACAAGAAGGTTAGACTATAAACACAGAGGCTTTAGTACGGTAATTGTATTTGTTACGATTCTAGTGATTTGCCAAGTATTGCCATTTATTTATGCACTCGTAGTAATAGGTTGGAGGGGTTAAACATATGAAGGTCTTATTTGCAATAAATAACGATAATGTTTCAGAAGCAATTGTAAAAAAATATCAAAAAGATTATAAAGAAATATTATCATACAAAAATGTATATTATTTTAATGCAATTTTAAGAGAGTTACAAAGGGATAAAAGTTATAGTAGAGTTGTAATTAGTGAAGATTTAGAACCATTTGCAAACAACAACTATGATTCAATTGATAAATTCTTATATGAAAAATATAGTAATATTAGTAAAGAAATAAAGAACAATGGAAATGGTGAGATTGATATTATTTTAATTTGTGCAGACAGAAGAAAAATGACAGATGATATGATTGTTAAAATCTACAAAGAAGATATCTACAGTGGAATTGTAGGACAAGATAGAACAATAGATGAAGTATGTAGATTAATAAATTCTCCAAGAGATAAGGAAGAAGCAAAAAGATATTATAATATACAGGAAAGTGATTTAGGAGAAGTTGAAAGCGAAAATACTGTTAGCGAAGCAGAGGTTGAAAATATTAGAGCACATTATGCAAGACTTGGAAAAAATGAAGATAAATATGTAGACAGCTTTAACAATATAGTTGCTCAATACACAGACAATCAACTAAGAATAATTATAAAATATTTGCCAATGAATGTAAAAGCTGTCCTTGAGGCTAAATCACCTAAATATCAGCAATTAGCTATTAGTGGAGGAATTCAACATTTTGATGCAAAACTAAAAACTCAAAGTTACAAAGATAAAATCCGTAATATAAAAGAAGAACCAGAGGAAGAGGATGAAGTATTATCGGAACTTATAAAACAAAAAACAATAAAACAAGTTGTAATTCCAACAAGCATGAAAACGAGCAATGTTCAAAAGATAGTAATACCAGACATTAAAAAACCAGAGATAGATCAAGGTATAGTTATAGACAATAATTTAGTAGAAACACCAAATGCAATTGAAAAGTTGAAAATAAACATACCTGAAGAAGAAATAAGTTATCAAAAGATAGATTTGGAACCAGAAAAAGAAGCATTTGAGGAACCAGAAACAATTACACAAGAAGCAATACAAGAACCAAAACGTGGCAGAGGAAGACCTAGAAAAACTCCATTGCTAGATGAATTACAAGAACAAAAACCAAAACGTGGCAGAGGAAGACCTAGAAAAACTCCGTTACAGGAAGATCTACCAGAAGTACCACAAGAGAAAGATGCTGATTTGTTTAATCTGAAAGAAGAAAAAAAACAAGAATCACAAGAAGTAGATTTATTTAGTTTAGATAATGATGAAACAACCAGCACCACAGAAGTAAAAAATGAACCTGAGGAATTAGATTTGTTTAATATGGAAGAAGACAAAGATGATATTCCACTGGTTAATGAAACAAATAAACAAGAAGAAGTTAATTTATTCAGTTTAAATGAAAAACCAGAAGAATATAGAACTGCGCCACAATTGACTGTAGAAACAATAACAAAGCCAGAATATAATAATTTCCCAGAACCAACAAATTATGCAAATGTATCATCAAACTTTAATACACTTCTTACAGCCGATAAGAAAATAGTAGCATTTGTTGGAACAACAAAAAATGGAACGTCTTTTACAGTAAATAACACTGCAGAAATGCTTGGAACAATGGGAATTAATACAGCGATTTTAGACATGACAAAAACAAAAAATGCATATTATATATACACAAACAATGAAGAAAGCTTGAGAAATATTGCAAAAAATTGTATGGAAGGCTTACAAAATGGTATAACAGAAGGACTAAAAATCAAAAAAAATCTAACGGTATATACAGAAATGCCAGGAGAAGAAAAACAATATAAAATTGATGTGGTTTTATCAACACTTTTAAAGCAATATTCTGCAGTATTAATAGATACAGATTTTGATACGGACCCAGAAATTTTTGCAAGAGTACAGGAAATTTATCTAGTACAAACGATGGATGTTTTAACAATACAACCATTAACAGCTTTTTTGAGGAATTTAAAATCAAAAGGAGCTTTACAACCAGAGAAACTAAAAATAATTATAAATAAATCTGAAAAGGTCAGAAGTTTAAGCATAAAAACTTTAATTGGTGGAATGTCTTGTTATAATGCACCAAATATGTCTTATATGACAGAACTGTTTGATAAAGATAACATTAAATACTGTGAAATACCTTTTGAAGAACAAAACTATGTAAAATATTTAGATTCACTTGTTAATTGTTCAATATCTTTAAATGGATATACAAAAACATTTATGCAGGCAATACGTGAAGTAGCAAACATGGTATATCCACTAATAAGCAGACAAAATTTCAAAGCTGGAGCTGGTGCAAGAGAACCGTTTTCAAGCCAAGTAAATGACACATTAAATAAAATGAAAAGAAATTACTAAGTAGAGGTGAAAAAATTGAGTACAGTATTAATAGCTGTTATAGTTGTATTAGTTATACTTGTTATATCACTAATAATATATAACTTTTCAATATACAAGAAAGTAAAAGGTCTGAGCAATACTCATGAAAAAATTGCAAATCTAAGAGTATTACAAGACTTTATGGACACAATAGGAAAAGATACATCAGCAGAGGGCAAAATAAAAATTATTAATGATATTTTAATTGAAAAGTATAATATAAAATATTCAACTATAGTTGTATTTAATGGAGCAGAGTATATTTTAAAAGCTTCAAATGTAGATGAAAGATTATGGGAAGCAATGACAAACTTACATACGAATGCAATGTTCCAAGATAGTATAGCAAATGCAATACCAAAATATGTAACAGTTAATGGTGCTAACGAAAAACTAACATACCAAGATACAGATATGACAAGAGCAAAATCTGCAATGTTTTTTCCACTTTATATAGATAATATATATATTGGGTATTGGATTATTGAAAGTGACATACCACACGCATTTGATAGCATGGATACAGGTATATTAGAAGTAATAAGGGAAAACATAATATCAGTTTTAAAAACAATATCATATCAAAATACAATTGAAAATATATATAGAGTAGACAAATTTACAGGACTAAATTCTGCAGAATATTTATATGGACTTGGAAAAAGAACTATTGATAAATATGGAAAGAGTACTGTATGTATGTTTTCTATAAACAACATAGAAGAAATAAATGAAAGCTATGGCAGAAAAATTGGAACAGAATTAATTGTACAAATAGCAAATAGTGTTAAATCAAATATTTCTTCAGAATATGTATTTGTTAGATACATGGGACCTAAATTTGTTATTGTTTTCTCAGGTGTAGAAACAAACGAAACAATTGAATTTGTTGCAAAAATCAAACAAATAATTGAAAGCATTAGAATAGAGGGAAAGAATAAAAAAATAGAACCAGTAAAGCCAGTAATAAATTTCGTAATTGGTTCATACTACAAAGGGACAGGACTTGAAGAAGTTACCAAAAAACTAGAAGAATATATAGACAATGCTGATAAAACAGAAAGCGAAATAAACTGTATTTAGGAGGATAAATTATGATAAGTGATAAAACAATGAGTTTTAAAGTTGAAAAAGACAAAAACTTAAAAACAAAGGAAATACTAAAAGAAGTGTACCAAGCATTAGAAGAAAAGGGATATAATCCAATAAATCAAATAGTAGGATATATACTTTCAGGAGATCCAACATATATAACAAGTCATAAAGAAGCTAGAAACATAATAAGAATGATAGAAAGAGATGAGCTTTTAGAAAAAATGGTAAAGAGCTATATAGGCTTAGAAGAATAATGAGAACTCTAGGAATTGATTATGGAGATGCAAGAACAGGAGTAGCCATAACAGATGCTTTAGGAATTACGGCACAAGGATTAGAAACTGTAACGACAAATGGAAATGATAAAATATTACTTGCAAAATTAGATGATATATTTAATAAATATAAAATAGATACCATTGTTATAGGAATGCCACTTAATATGAATGGGACAAAGACAGAAAGAGTAGAAAAAACAAAAAGCTTTATCCACAAGTTAAAATGTAAATATAATAAAATAAAAATAGAAACTATTGATGAAAGATTAACAACTGTACAAGCACATAGAACGATGAATGAATTGGGAATAAAACCAAAAAATAAAAAAAACATTGTAGATACAATATCAGCAGTATATATTTTAGAAACTTATATAAATAACCAAAGTAGAAAACCCCTACAAGAGTAATCGTAGGGGCAATACTGTTCTTATGGAATAAAACTGGAGGAAATATGAATTTATATCCAAAGCTATATTTGAATAATGTAAAAGAAATAACAATAGAATTGCTAAATAAAAACAACATAAAAGGTTTAATTTTAGATGTAGACAATACCTTGATTAATCTTGAAAAAGAACTACTAAAAGGCTGTGTAGAATGGTGTAATAACTTAAAACAGCAAGGAATAAAAATGTGCATATTATCAAACTCAAACAAAGTACATAAAGTTAAAAAGGTTGCTGAAACACTTGACCTAGAGTATTTTTATTTTGCACAAAAACCTAGAAAACAAGGATTTCACAAAGCACAAAAAGTACTAAATTTAAAACCAGAAGAAATAGCGGTAGTAGGAGATCAAGTATTTACTGATGTATTAGGAGCAAATAGGTGCAACATGTTTTCTATACTTACAAAACCATTGTCAAAAAAGGAAAATTGGCACACAAAAATTAAAAGACCATTTGAAGAAATTGTAATAAAAAAATATTTAAGAAAAGAAGGAGAAAATGATGAACATTTGGCATGATATTAAAGAAGAAAGAATAAGGAAAGATAATTTTGTATCAGTTATAGAGATAACAAAGGGTGGAAAAAATAAATATGAGTTAGACAAAGAAACAGGTATGCTAAAACTTGATAGAGTTTTATATACAGCAACACACTATCCAGCAAACTATGGCTTTATACCAAGAACATATGCAGAAGATAACGACCCGTTAGATGTACTTGTACTTTGCCATGAAGATATAATCCCATTAACCCTAGTTGAAACATATCCAATTGGAGTATTAATTATGACAGACTCTAAACAAAGAGACGAAAAAATCATTGCAGTAGCTAAAAAAGACCCATTTTTAAATGTGCATAAAGATATAACAGAAATACCACCACATATATCAAGTGAAATTAAGCATTTCTTTGAAGTATATAAACAACTAGAGCAAAAGGAAACCGTAGTTGAAGAAATATTAGGAAGAGAAGAAGCAGAGAAAATAATACAAAAGAGTATAGAAAGATATAAAGCAAAATTTGAAAAATAAAGCTACAAAGAAAGGAATGGTAGTATATGATAGGAAAAATCATATTTACAGTTGTCGCTTTTGTACTCTTTGTATATATATTACTATTGAAAATGATTAGAAAAAATGATACAACATACCTTATAATACTAGGAATACAAGCAATAGGAATATTATTAAACTTAATAAAAATAAGCTTTGATATTTTAAACCGGAGCTATATTTAATGTTGTATTATACTTATTCTGCATTATAATACCAATTCTAGTATTTGTGCTAGAAACAAAAGGAATAAATGTATCAGAAATACTTAGAATTTTAATGGCACAAAATTGTTTGTGGTTAAATAATCCTAAAAGAGCCAAAAAGATATTAATTGACTTAGTAAGCAAATATAAAGAAAGTTATTTAGGTCATAAACTCTTAGCAAAAATATATGAACAAGAGGGAGGAATGAGGAAAGCAATAGATGAGTATGTTCAAGTTTTAGACATAAAAAAGAGCGATACAGCCTCATATTATAAAATCTCAGTACTATTAAAAGAACTTGGCAAAAACGATGAGGCAGTTGAGATGCTTAGAACTCTTCTAAAAACAAAGCCAGATATGTATGAAGCCTCAAAGCTATTACGGCGGCATATATTTAAAACAAAAAGAGTTTAAAAAAGCAATTGAAGTATATACAAATGCAATAAAATACAATGTAAATAGTTATGAAATATACTATAATCTTGGTATATGTTATTCAAGGATAAACGATTTTGACATTGCTAGAAAATGTTTCCAAAAGACAATTGAGCTAAATGAAGAAATGTATTTAGCATATTATAGACTAGGACAACTAGCTTTATTATATAGAGATTTTGATGTAGCAGAAGAAAGCTTTGCAAAAAGCATATGTAATGAAAAAGAAGCAAAAGCATATTTCGAACTCGCAAAAATTCATATAATTAAAAATCAAAAAGAAAAAGCAATACTAGACATAAACAATGCTATTAGAAAAAATTCAAAATACTATGAAATTGCTAAAAAAGAACCAACACTATTCCCAATAAAGAAAATGATTGAAAAACCAACAGTTGAGGTTGAGCCTGAATATGAGGAGACTGAGCAAGAATTAGAAATTGAAGAATATTTAAACGACACATATAATTTAACAAAAGTTCTAAACAAGCAAAAGGAAAAACGGAATAAATAGAAAACAAAAAACATAAAATTCTTAGAAAAACATGTAATATAGGAGGAAGAAAAAATGAAGATATACCAAGCAATTATTTTAGGAATAGTACAAGGGCTAACAGAGTTTTTACCAGTATCAAGTTCAGCACACTTAAATCTATTCCCATGGATATTAAAATGGGGAGAAATGCCAGAAACTTTTGATGTTGCATTACATATAGGAACATTACTTGCGATGGTAATATTTTTTTTCAAAGATTGGGTGAAACTATTTGTTGGAGGCTACAATCAAGCTGTCAAAAAGAAAAAAACAACAGATGGAAAAATATTTTGGTATCTAGTATTATCAACAATTCCAGCAGGAGTATTAAGTTTAATACTTGATAAAATTTCAAAAAAATTATTTGAAAAAAACTTAAATGTTGAAATGTTAGTTATAGGAATTACATTAATAGTAATGGGTATAATTTTATATTTTGTAGATAAGAAATCAAAAACAAACACAAAATATGAAGATATGACACTTAAACAATCTATGATAATAGGAACATCACAATGTTTAGCAGCAGCATTTCCAGGTGTTTCACGTTCAGGAATAACAATGACTGTTGCAAGAGCTTTAGGAATAGATAGAGAAGGAGCAGCAAGGTATTCATTCTTACTTGCCACACCAATAACAGCTGCAGCAGTGATTTTTGATTTAGGAAAATTCCAATTTTTAAGCATAGCTTTTTGGATAGGAATCATTACAAGCTTTATTGTAGGTATAATTATAATAAAGTTCTTACTAAATTACTTGAAAAAAGGAAACTATAAAGTATTTGCAATATATAGAGTAGTAATTGGAATTGTGGTAATAGCAACTTTTTTTACCAAATAAACAATGTCACAAAAACGTCATAATTTTGACACAAAAATGTAACAAAAATATAACAAAAAATCTATTGTACTTTTTCTTGAAAAAAGGTATAATATAAGGAGAAAATTAAAATACGTATGACAAAAAGAGGAGGGGAGTTTACAGATGCTATTTCTAGGAAATCGAAAACGTGGCATAGTAAACGTAAAAATGATAATTACAGAGGAAAAAATCTTATCAAACATAGATAAAGTAGAAAAATTAATTAATCCAAATAGCAAAAAACAAATTGTTCAATTAGAAGAGGATGCATATTTTAAAGACTTAATAGATTCAATTAAGGTATATCTTGTTGAATATCCAAATAAAAAGAATTTCCCTGGAAGTGTTTATAATGCTGCACACAAATTAGTGGAATATGCAACAGACCAATTCGAAGAAAATACAAAACAAATTGAAGTATTAATTAGACAAAGGGAAAATAATATAAACATAGCAAATGAATTAAAAATGGCTTTGGAAGCTGTTCAAAATAAGGAAAAAGAATGGAAGACTAAAGTAAAAGACATATCAAATTTAGTATCAGAAGATATAATTGAGGCTTTAACAATTATAGGAAAAACAAAAAATAAAATTCCAGAAAATTACGAGGATGCAACAAAACTTGTAACAGCAAGAATTAACAACTTAGAAACAAACTTACATATTGAAATTGATATGGAAAGAATTGAGGACAGATCAAAAGCATTAAGTTATATAGGAATTGAAGTCGCTGAAGCTTTAAGAGGCATACCAACACCAGTATATGATCCAAAACAAGAAAAAGTAGCAAAAGAAGCTAAGATAAAAGAAACGGAAAAAGTAGAAGAAACACTAGAAGAGTTCATAGAAGAAACAAGATTTGAAGTAAAACCATCATTATGGGAGAGAGTAAAACAAAGTAAATTTGTACAAGCAATAAAAAGATTAACAAGAATAAGAATAGTAATTGATGTACCAGCACTTCCAGAAGGTAGGGAAAAATAATTATTATAATAAGAGGCACGGTACTTATGCCTCTTATTTTTGTAGCAAGAAAGGAAAAGAAAAATGAAAATAATTGAACCTAAAATTGAAATTGAAAAAGTAGATTATAGTAGAATGATGAAAAATTTAGAAAAAGCATGTAGAACTTGTTATCGTTCAGAAGATAAGATTACAGACGAAAGCTATAAAACACTTTTGAAAAACTGCATAAACAGAGGACATGAATCAATATTAGAACATGAAAAAATTACAATTAGAATGATTTGCGATATAGGTGTATACAAAGATATAACAAGACATAGACATGCATCATTTTCAATAGAAAGCACAAGATACTGTAATTATGGAAAAGATAAATTTGATAAAGAAGTTAAATTCATAAAACCAGTAAATATTGAAGAAGGAACAGAAATTTATACAGAGTGGAAAACATCAATGGAAGAAATTGAAAAACATTATATGGAAATGTCCAAACTTGGAGCAACCCCAGATCAAATGAGAATGATTTTACCACATTCAACTGCTGCTTTAGTTACAATGACAGCAAATATTAGGGAATGGAAACATATATTAAGCTTAAGATGTACAAAACACACACATCCTGCAGTAGAACAATTGCTTATTCCATTCTTACTAGAGTTAAAGAAGAATATGCCTGAAATATTTGCAACGGTTGAATATGATGAAGATTTTGACAAAACTAAATTTGCAGAATTGACTGAGATTGAATAGATAAGTAATTTACATTTAGAGTTAGGTATGTTATAATAAAACAGAAGGTGATAACATGTTTAAAAATAAATATAGTAATTTCTTAACAATATTTTTAATAATAATAATAATTGTGATATTAGTAGTTGCATCAGTTATAATTGTAAAAGCAGTACAAAACAACCAAGAAGAAAAAGAAAAGAAGAAAGTACTTGCTTCATTACAAGCTGGAAACGAAGATGATAATAATGATGAAAATAATCAAAATGATGATGAAAATAATTCAACAATAGAAGATTTTGTAAATGGAGCACCAATTGAAAACAACACAAATGAAAATACTGAAAGTAGTGTTGGATCAGGAACAACCAGGAGAAAAACAGTTTTTTATAAGGAATACCCAGTAATTGGATACATAAAAATACCAAAAACGAAAGTAAGCTATCCAATACTTTTAGATACATCTCCAGATGCTTTAGATACTGCGGTTTCAGTAATATACCCTATAAACCCAATACTAAATACACAAGGAAATGTTGTTATAATAGGCCACAATTATAGAGATGGAAGATTCTTTGCTAATAATAAAAAACTAGTTGTAGGAGATACAATTCAAATTACAGATTTAGTAGGAAAAACGTTAACATATACAATATATGAAATAATGACACTTACAGATACAGACACAACATATGCTGTAAGAGATACGGGAGGAAAAATAGAAATATCATTATCAACATGTACAGATGATGGAAGTGGAAGACTTGTAATACTTGCAAGAGCTGAATAATAAAGCAAAAAATATATAACCTAATTATTAGTAAATAAAACTAATAGTTAGGCTTTATTTTTATTGCTAAGATGTCGAAAATTGTCGAAAAAAAGGAAATAAAAAGTGAATAAATTTACATAAAAACTCTTTACAAAATATGGATTTCAATATATAATATTAAAGGTTGAATAGCAATAAAATGTAATATCGAAATAAAAAAGTAGGGGGGATTATTATAATGAAAAATTCAAAACTTAAAATTCTTTTTATGATAGTAATTGTAGGAATTTTTACAGTAGGAATGCCTATATTTGCGTATGCGACAAACGAAAATACGGTTGTAGTAGAACAAGAAGACAACAGTTTTATAATTTATGTAAAGGGTTATTTAGACAAAGAATTTCAATTTGCATTTTCAGACGACAAAAATGTAGTACCAACAGATGCAGAATTTGAAAACTCTGCAAAAGACACAGTAGATGGAGAAAACAATATAGCATATGCTACAAATATAGTAACAGAAAAATACATCTGGGTAAAAACAGATGTAAAAACTGAATACTTTGAAATTGATTTAAATGACAATATCGCAAAAACAGAACTAGAAAAATTAAACACAGTATCAAAAGAAATACCAGTAGAACTTAAACAGGAACAAATTGTTAATGAAGTTAATAAAGATGGAACAAAAATAACAGAAACAGTTGGAGTAGCTAAACTAGTAAAAAGCTTAAGTGATGGAAAATACCAATTAATACCAAGAAAATCTACAACAGATACTGATAGTTTATTTGCTTTAGCAGAATTATTAGAAAAGAATAAATTTACGGACAAATACACAGAAATAAAAGCAAGCAAAGAATTTTTTACCTTAAAAACAAAACTAAAAGAAGAATTAAAACAAGAAGATTGGAAACAAATAGAAAATAATACAATTAAACAGCCAGAAGAAGCTAAAACAGGTGACCAATATATATTATGGGTAAAAGGAGATGACAAATTTGATGTTCATTTCCTAACTTCACTTAGAAAATATGATGAAGAAGTTATTGAGAAAGAAGTAAAAACAATATTACCATATACATATGATAATAACACAATGTTAGTTGTGCTAGCAGTTGTAATTGTTGCAATAGTTATTGTTGCTATTAGAATTGTATTTTTAAAGAAAAAAGAGATGAAGAAATAATGAAAAAGATAACAGTATATAGAATAATTCTTGTAATACTAGTTATCACAGCAGTTATATTAGCAACACTTGTTATTAGAAAAAATGTAGAAAATAGAAAAATTGAAAACAATACACAAGCAGTATTGCAGGAAATTAAAAAAGGTAATAAAATTACAACAAACGAAATAGACGTAATACAAGAAATAGACGAAGAAATTGGTGGATACAAAGTTATTGGTATAATAAACATACCAAAAATAAACATAGAATATCCAATACTTGATAAGACTAATGAACAAAGTCTAAAACTTTCAATAACAAAATTTTATGGAGAAAAGATAAACCAAAAAGGAAATGTAGTTCTAGCAGGTCACAATAATTTAAGCAAGACAATGTTTGGAAAAATTAACCAGCTAGAAAATGGTGACATTATTGAATTAACAGATAGCCAAATGGTAACTGTTAAATATCAGGTTTTTAACAAATATGTTATAGACCCAAACGACATTGATTGTATTTTCCCAATAGATGAAAATACAAGAGAAGTAACGCTAATTACTTGTACAAACAGAGACAAAAACAGGCTTGTAGTAAAAGCAAGAGAAATCATTTAAAATTTTAATGGAGGTTAAAATGAAAGGAAAGTTTTTAAACACAAAAAACGTAGTAATTGGACTTGTGTCTTTAGTTTTAATTGGTGCTTCAGCAACAGGTGTAACAATATTCTTGAAAAATAGAGGCCAAGCAGAAGCTGCTGGAGAACAAGTACAAAACTTACCAGCAACAGGTAGAGAAGAACAAGATAACAATCAAGCAAACACAAACCAAGGAACAGTTGAAAATCCGAACAACCAAGGTGACAATACAGAAGTTCCAGGAATACCAGTAGAATCAACAACAAACACAAACCAAGGAACAACAACAAATCAAACAACAGGAGGAACAACAACAAACCCAAGTGGAAACAACACAACAACAGGAATTGAAGAAACAGTAAGAATAGAAAGACAAAAGGTATTTGAAGACTTACAATTATCATGGACTACAATAGGAATACCAGCGATAACAGCAAACATGGGAATATTCAAACCAGAATTACAAATAGAAAAAACAGCAACGGCAGTAATAAGAGAAGGAGAAGCAGAACAAATTCCAGTAATGAAAGAAAATAAACCAATGGTAAGAGCAGGAGACACTATAATCTATACAATACAAGTATCTAACCTAGGTAATTACAAAGCAACTAATGTAGTTGTAACAGACTCATTAGATGTAATTTTTGACGGCAAAACAGTATCAGCAAACGAAGAACTTGCAAAAATAGAAACACTAGAAGCTGGAAAAGTTGCAACTTTAAAAGTAGGATATGTTGTAAAACAAGAAGACATTGATGCAGTTTTAGAAACAGAACAAAATGAAATTATATCAAAAGATATTATAAACATAGCAACAGCAACAGATGGAAAAACAACAGTAGAAGATGAAGACAATATGCCAGTAAATCCAGATGTTACAATAAATGTAAATAAAAATTGGCAAGATAACAATAACCAAGATGGAAAAAGACCAGAAAAAATAACAGTTGAATTATACAGAAACAATGAAAATGAACCAATTGAAACAGCTGTAATAGATGCAAGCAACGGCTGGAAATATGTATTTAGCAATTTACTAAAATATGATGAAAACAAAAATGAAATAGATTATAGAATTGAAGAAGTAGAAATTGTAGAAGGTTATGAGGTTAAATATGAAATTTCAGAAAAAGGAGTAGAAATCTACAACCAACATATACCAGAAACAACAGAAATTTCAGGAAGTAAAACATGGGATGATGCAGACAACCAAGATGGAAGAAGACCAGAAAGCATAACAGTAGGATTATTAGCAGATGGAACAGAAGTAGCAAGCAAAGAAGTAAAAGCAAGCGACAACTGGACATGGGAATTTAAAGATTTACCAGTATACGAAAATGGAAATAAAATTACATACACAATAAGCGAAGATGAAGTAGAGGAATACACAACAGAAGTAAATGGATATGATATAACAAACACACATATGCCAGAAACAATAGGAATTTCAGGAACAAAGACATGGGATGATGCAGACAACCAAGATGGAAAGAGACCAGAAAGCATAACAGTAAGATTATTAGCAAATGGAAAAGAAGTAAATCATACAGAAGTAACAGCAACAAACAACTGGACATGGGAATTTAAAGATTTACCAGTATATGAAGCAGGAAACAAAATAACATATACAATAAGCGAAGATGCAGTAGAGGAATACACAACAGAAGTAAACGGATATGATATAACAAACACACATATACCAGAAACAACAGAAGTTTCAGGAACAAAAACTTGGGTTGATTATGATAATAAATATAATAGCAGACCAGAAAGTATAACAATAAAATTATTAGCAAATGGAAAAGAAGTAAATCATACAGAAGTAACAGCAACAAACAACTGGACATGGGAATTTAAAGATTTACCAGTATATGAAGCAGGAAACAAAATAACATATACAATAAGCGAAGATGCAGTTTCAGGCTATAAATCAGAAATAAAAGGCTATAATATAACAAACACATATACAGAAGCACCAAAAGGTACAATAACAATGAACTGGGACACAGAAAGTACAACTGATTCACCAATCCCAGTAGATGTAGTATTTATACTTGATACATCAGCAAGCATGGTAGACAAAAATTCTTCAAGAGGACAGAATATGATTACTGCAGTCAACAATGCTATAGATGATATTTTAAGCTATAATGAGAATAATAGAATTTCAGTTGTGGGATATAGTGAATATGGGGTTCTTTCAAAATTGCCAGATATTGAATATGAAAATAAAGACTATTCTTCAGTACTACTAACATTAGGAAGATATAGTGCAAAATCTGATAAAAACTACTTGTTAAAAGAGGGAGACAAAATAAAAACAAATGTTTTAAATTATACTCAAAAAACAAGGTACTTTGAAGCTGGAACGTATACTCAAGCTGGTATACAAAAGGGTGCAGAGCAATTGATTAATAGTAGCGAAAAAATAATAAAAATAGATGGAAAAAATGTACAAAGAGTTCCTATTATAATACTAGTATCAGATGGAGAACCAACAGTATTTTCAACAGATTATAAATCACCACTATCTGGAACAGTATTAGGTACTTCACAATTAGCGAATACTTCAGCAGTATATGGATATTATACAATATTAACAGCAAACTATTATAAACAACAAGTTGCAAGTGCATATAATACTCCGGCAAAGGTATTTACTATTGCAATGGATTTATTAACAAATTACGGAAAAACAGTATTAAATCCAAATAGCACTAATGTTAAAAACAGTAAAACCTATATAGAAAATAACTCAAAAAATACAATTGAAAATAAAAACATATCAAAAGACTTATATAAATACTTGAATTTAAAAGAAAATACTACTGTTAGTTGTTCTGTTGGATTTAAGAAGAATGATTCAGGCAAGTACGTGAATAAACCAAAATATGAAAATGTAACAGTCGTTAGCAACCCATATCGCAATTATATCTATGCAGATAAGGCGTTTGCAAATAATAATATGACGACAAATGATTTACAACAAGCAATGATAGGAAGTATAACAGAAACAATATCAAACAAAACAACTTACGATATAACTGAAAATGATAGAAAAGCAGGAAAAGTATATCTTGATAAAATTGATTCAACAAAAGAATTCAAATTAGAAATTACAGGAGGAAAAACATATACATCATATAGTGAAGCAGAGACAGATGAATTAGTTGGAGTTGAAGGAGAGAAATATTTTGTCGATTTAACAAAACTAATAGGCAAGACGGTAACTGTAAGCTATAGACAAAAATAAAAAATAGGGCAGTGATTAAGTTAAAAAATCACTGCCTTAAATATATAAAAATATACAAAAACCTTGTAAAAAAACTAAAAATAATGATATAATAGGTTCGAGGTAAGCAAATGGAAGAACAAGTAGAAGAAAAGGAAATTAAAGTTTTTAAAGAAATAGTAGAATGGTGTTTTTGCATATTCTTAGCACTAATAATAGCATTGGCTACAAGATACTATATATTTACATCAATAGTAGTAAAGCAATTTTCAATGTACCCAACACTTAAAGAAAATCAAAGAATTGTATTAAGTAGAACTAAAAGAATAACAAAATCAGAATACAAAAGGGGAGATATAGTAACATTTGAAGAACCAAGTGAAATAAAAAGAGGAGCAGAAGTTGATTTATCAAACAAAATTGCAATTTACAACTATGAACCAGAAGGAATATGGGAAAAACTTTCATACAATATTCTAGAACTAACTAAAAAAAGCTATATAAAAAGAGTAATTGGAATAGCAGGGGATAGAATTCAAATAGCAAATGGAAAAGTATATGTAAATGGAGAAGAATTAGTAGAAGACTATCTTCAAGATGGTGTAACAACAAAAGCAGTATACTATAATGATTTAATTGTACCAGAATGTTGCATATTTGTTATGGGAGACAACAGAGATGAAAGCATGGATAGCAGAACTTTTGGATGCATTCCACTAGAAAAAGTAGAGGGAAAAGTAGTTTTGCGTTACTGGCCAATCACACAATTTGGAACAGTTAAATGAAATCGAGTGAAAATAGAGTAGTCAATTACACTTTCAAAATTAAATATATTGACTACTCTAATAGTTAAATCAATTAAAAGAAAGAAGCATTAATTAAATAATACTTCTAATTTTTTCAATAATCATATTAAGAGCTACATGATTGTATCCACCTTCAGGAACAATAATGTCAGCATACTTCTTACTTGGTTCAACAAATTGTTCATGCATAGGCTTAACAGTTGTAGTATACTGTTCAATAACAGATTCAAGTGTACGACCTCTATCGCTAACATCACGAAGCAATCTTCTAATAAAACGAATATCAGCATCTGTATCAACAAAAATCTTAATATCCATCATATCACGTAATTCTTTATTTTCAAATATTAAAATACCATCCAATAAAATAACTTTTTTAGGGATTACTTCAACAGTTTGTTCTTCTCTTAAATGAGTAACAAAGGAATAGTTAGGTCTATAAATAACTTCTCCTTTTTTTAGTTTATTCAAATGTTCAATAAGTAAGTCTGTATCAAAAGCATCTGGATGGTCGTAATTTAATTTTTTTCTTTCGTCAAAAGAAAGATGTGAATTACTCTTATAGTAATAATCATGTGAAAGCATAGTAATGTTATCTGCAAATTCTTTTCTTATGTTATCTGCAAGTGTGCTCTTTCCAGAGCCTGTTCCTCCAGCAATACCAATAATAATAGGGTCAAGTTCCATTTTAAAAAACCTCCAAAAATATACTATATCTATTTTAAACTAAAAAATTAAGAAATGCAACAAAAATCGACAAAATTAATACGAATATATATATAAATATTGAAAAATTAGCAAAAATTTTACATTTTCAGAAATATATGATATAATAAAAATGTATAAAAATATTAGGAGGTATTTATATGGAAATATCATATGAAGAATTAGTTGATTTAATGAAAAAAATAGATGAAGCAATGGCGATGAGTAGAAACCAACAAAAGAACTTAGATAAAATGGAAAAGGCAATGATGAATGAATCAAAGCCAATGAAACTAGAAAATAGAAAGACAGAATTCACAGAAAAGGGACAATATAAAACAGAATTTGATGAAATGACAAAAAATGCATTAATAAATGCGCAAAAAAATGTAGTTGCTTTAAGAGAAAAAACAGAAAAAGCATATCAAAGTATGCTTATGGAAACAGTAAGGAAACAAAAAGCAATACAAGAAAAATTAAAAAGTATGAAAGCAAGAGATTTAACACCTGAAAAACTTGAACATGCTGAAGAAAGTGCAAGAAAAGCTCTTGAAAATACAAATAAAGAAATGTTTGAATTCCAAAAGAAACATTTTGAACAAAGGGAAACTTTAAATAACTATGAAGATAGTATAAAAAAATATGCTTTAGAATTAGGTGTAGAGAAAGAATTGAATGAAATAAATCCAAAACAAGTAATAGAAGAGTTTAATGAAGCAAAAAGAAAACCAGAAAATCCAGAACCAGAAAATCCAGAACCAGAAAATCCAGAACCAGAAAATCCAAAACCAGAAAATCCAGAACCAGAAAATCCAAAACCAGAAAACCCAGAACCAGAAAATCCAATACAAGGAAATTCAGGTTCAAATATAATTGTGCTTGAAAATAATGCTGAAGAGTTTAGTAGAAATTGTTCATTAGAAGAATTTAAAAAAGAAATCTTTGAGGATGTAGATTTTGTAAAAACAATTTTTGAGACGGCACCACAAGAAATGAAAGATGAAATTATAAAGGGAATATATGAACATCCAAAAATTGATAGAAGATTGTTATATAAAATAGCACATGATAAAAATGCAACTCCAGAAAAATTTAAAGCATATATAGATATTGTATCTACAGAAGGAAAGGTAAAACGTTTCTCAGAAAAAGAAATTGAAGAATTAAACAAACAACTTCCACAAGTTACATACGATTTAAAGAAGAAAAATGGTGTAAAATTTGCAGAACGTTATGATAATTATCAAGATGCATTAAAAACTCAAGAATTATTTGAAAAAATGGGATTTGGAGATAAAGTAAATGTAAATGTTGGATGGCTTGATAAAGCACTATTTAGTTTAAAAACAAAATGGGATAAATTTATAGAAAATAGAGATAAAGACTTACTTCTTACAGATGGTTTAGAAAAGGAAAATACAGAGCCAGAAAACACAGAAACATCATCTTTAAGAGATGAAATAAAAGTTAAAGCAAACCCAGAACCACAAAAAAGCGAACCAGCTCCAGAAGAAGCTAGAGGGCAAGAATCCGAAGAAAGATAATTTATAAATAAAGTACAAGGTAAAATCTCCTTGTACTTTATTATGTGCAAATATAGGAGGAAGCTATGATTTTGCAAGGGAAAGCCACAAGAGGAATAGGAATAGCAAAAATATGGGTAAGTAAAATAGAAACTATATTTAAAGAAAAAACAGGCATGAGTGTATTTCATGGTACTTTAAACGTAAAGTTAGACATTAACTATAAAATTCAACCAGACTTCATAATTTTACCTGAAGAATATGGAGGAACTCAAAATGTTTTAGTAAAACAATGTAAAATTTTTGAAAACATAGCATATATAGTAAGAGCAGAGAAAAATCAAAATGGTACAGGGGATTATGACCTACAAATAATAGAAATTATTTCAGATATAAACTTTAGAAACAAGTATGAAATAAAGGATAATGATGATATTACATTAGAAGTTTAAGTTTTTAAGTTCTAAAAATAATATCTCTAGCATATAATTCTAAGAGTAAAGAAATTAAGGAGTTATATGTTGGAGATATTTAATTTTTTTTCAACAAACATTTCCCAAATACTAAAAAAGGAATTAATAGACAAGCAATTAAAACAACTAGAAGAAATACGAGTAAGGAGCAATGGTTATATCATAGTAAAATTAAACGATTCACAAGAAGTTTTAAAAGAAAAAATAACCTACCAGGAAATACTAGAAACATTGCAAATTATGTGTAATAACTCAATATACTCATATCAAAATGAAATAAAAAATGGTTACATAACAGTAAAAGGAGGGCATAGAGTAGGAATTGCTGGAGACTGTGTTATAGAAAATGGCAAAGTTACAAATATTAGGTACATTTCAAGCATAAACTTTAGAGTAGCAAGAGAAATAATAGGCTGTAGCAATACTGCCTTGCAATACATATTAAATACAAGAGAAAATACAATCTATAACACATTAATCATATCCCCACCAGGAGTTCGGAAAGACTACACTTCTAAGGGATATTGTTAGAAACATAAGCACAGGTATAGATGAAATTGGATTTGAACGGAATAAATGTAGGTTTAGTAGATGAAAGAGGGGAAATTTCTGGGCTATATAAAGGGATACCACAAAATAGTGTGGGGCTAAGAACAGATATATTAGAAAACACATCAAAGCCAACAGGAATAAAAATGCTAATAAGATCAATGGCCCCACAGGTAGTTGTTGCAGATGAGATAGGAACATATGAAGATATAAAGGCAATAAAAGAAGCAGTGTGCTCTCGGAGTAAAAGGCATTTTTACAGCACATGGAGAAGGAAAAGAAGAACTAATAAAAAACCCAGTATTAAAAGAACTAGTAGAGGAACGAGTAATCGAAAAGTACTTATTTTTAGATAAAAATAGAAAGATAGAAGTTGCATAAATTTTTTAGGAGGGAATTTAATGCTAGGAATAAAAATATTAATTTATAGTTCTATATTTTTGGTATGCTCAATTATAGGATTACTAAAATCTCAAAAATATGTATATAGAGTAGAGGAACTTCAAGAGTTCAAAAATGCTTTAAACATGTTCAAAACAAAGATAAAATTTACATATGAGCCAATACCTGATATATTTAGCCAAATATCAGGAAGTATTAACCCAAGTGTTGGAAGCATTTTTAAAATAGCAAGCTATAACATGAAATTTTTTCCGGCAGGAGATGCGTGGAATAGAGCTGTAGATACAGATATATTAAATATAAGTCGAGAGGATAAAGGGGCACTTAAAAACTTAAGTAAACTACTCGGAGAAACTGATATAGATGGGCAACTAAGTCAAATTGAAGTCACAACATCATTCTTAGATGAGCAAATAAAAAAAGCAGAGAAAGAGAAGGAAAAAAATGAAGGAATGTATAGAAAACTAGGAATGATAGTAGGTTTAGGAATTGTAATTATTTTAATTTAAAAAGTGGAGGGAAGAATGGAAATAGAATTATTGTTTAAAATCGCTGCCATAGGTATTTTAGTTGCGGTATTACATCAAGTTCTAGTACGAGCAGGCAGAGAAGACCAAGCTATGATGACAACTCTTGCAGGTGTGGTAATAGTTTTATCAATAGTTATAAAAGAAATAAGTACATTATTTAACAACGTAAGAGTAATATTTAATTTATAGGAGCAAATATGGATATTATTAAAATTATTGGTGTAGGAACTGTTGCACTAATTATTATTGTTATTTTAAAACAGTACAAGCCAGAATTTGCAATGTACACATCAATTATTGCTGGTGCAATTATAATTTTTTTTAGTTTAGATAAAATATCAGCCATAATAAATCTTCTAACAAGTTTAAGTAAAAAAACAGGTTTGAATGCAGAGTATTTAAGAATATTGCTAAAAATAACAGGTATTGCAATACTTACAGAATTTGCAGTAAGCATTTGCAAAGATAGCCGGAGAAAGTGCAATTGCAACTAAAATCGATTTTGGAGGAAAAATAATAGTTATAAGTATGTCTGTGCCAATAATTTCAGCACTTTTAGAAATTATATTAAAAATAATTCCATAGAGGAAATAGTTTGAAAAAAATAAAATCTTTCATTACTATGTGTGCCTTTGAGCGAAGCGAGAAAGGAATGAAATTTTTTATGAAGAAAATACTTTTTTTAATAGTGTTAATATTATTAATTCCGCATCCGTGTTATGGAACAGAAACAATAATAAATGACCAGTTAGAGGCATTGAACCTTGGAACATTCATACAAGAGGGAGAAAAATATACAAAGGAAGCATTCCCAGAAATAAGCATACAAGAACTAATAACTAAAAGCCTTATAGGAGAAGTAAATAACAAAATTATCTACAAAGCAATTTTAAAAATACTTGGAAAAGAAGTTGTTACAAGTATTACAATGCTTGGAACAATTTTAGTTATAATAATAGTACATAGCATTTTAAAAACAATTAGTGAAAACATAGGAAATGAGAATACAGCTAAAATTGCATATTTTTTGGAATACATATTAATAATAACAATCATAATTAATAATTTTGCAAGTATTATGCAAAATATACAAAATACAATTTCAAATTTGGTAGGCTTTATGAATATGCTAGTCCCATTACTAATAGCTTTAATTACTGCAACAGGACAAGTTGCAACTGGAACAATATTGCAGCCGGTTTTAATATTTTCAGTAGTTTTTATAGGAAATATAATTAGCCTAGCAGTACTGCCAATTGTAACAGCAAGTATGATACTTAGTATAGCATCAAATCTATCAGATAAAGTACAAATTGGAAACTTAGCAAAGTTTTTAAAATCAGGTATAACAGTTTTTTTAGGATTTGTAATTACAATATTTGTCGGATTAGTTTCATTAGAAGGAACTCTTACAAGTAGTGTAGACGGAATAACAATAAAAGGAATAAAATCAGCAACTGGAGCATTTATACCAGTTGTGGGTAAAGCACTTGGAGACTCTGTAGATACAGTCCTTGGAGCAACATCAATAATAAAAAATTCAATAGGATTTGTTGGAATAGTAATTATTATTGGAATTTGTGTTATGCCAATAATAAAATTAACTATACTTTCAGTTCTCTACAGCTTCATGGGAGCAATAACAGAACCACTTGCAGATAAAAAAATAGTTGATGTTATAAACCAAATGGCAGGAGTTTTTAAAATACTACTTGGCGTAATGTTTTTTATGGCAGTTCTTTTAATAATAGGTGTAGCACTAACACTAAAAATTTCAAATGCAAGTTTAATGTATAGGTAGGGGTATAAATGATTAATTGGATAGGATCTTGGGTGCAAGGCATTGTTATAGCAGTTGTAATAAGTACAATAATAGAAATGATTTTGCCAGATGGAAATATAAAAAAATATGTAAGAACAGTAATTGGTGTGTATATTGTATTTGTAATTATTTCTCCAATTATTACAAAAATTACAGGCAAAGAGATAAGCTTAAAAATATACGAATTGCCTGAGACAACTACAATACAGCAAAATGTAATAGATACAAATGCATATATAGAAAGTACATACATAAACAAACTAAAACAAGACATAATAGAAAACATAGAGACAAAAGGATATAAAGTAATAAATATTAACATAGGAATAGAACAAAAAGAAACAGGGTATGGAAATATAAATAAAATAAATTTAAAAATATCTAAAGTGAAGCAAATAGGTTCAATACAGCCAGTTGAAATAGATTTAAGCAAAGAAAATGAGCCACAAACAATTCCAGAAGAAGAAATACTAGAACTAAAAAAGTTTCTAAAAGAAAATTATGCTGCAGAAGAAATCAATATTAATGAATAGTTTAAGAGGTGTTAAGTATGTTAAAAGAAAAGATTAAAAGCTTAATAAAGAAAAAAACGGAAGGAAATAATAAAAAAGCAATTGAAAATTTAATAGTATTTTTAATCCTATTAGTTATCACAGTCATTTCAATTAATATAATCTGGGGAAAGGATAAAAAAGAAGAATACAAAAATCCTGCACAAGATGATTACAAAGTTCTAGCACAAAATACAAATGAAAGTAATATTTCTGAAAATCAGGAATATAATTTAGAAAAGAAGTTAGAGGACATCTTATCTAAAATATCAGGTGTAGGAAAAGTACAAGTTTTAATTACATATTCAGAAACAAGCGAAGTTGTGGCAATGCATAATGAAGTGACAAATAAAAGCAGAACAGAAGAAAGTGATACAAACCGGAGGAACAAGAACAATAGAAACTGTTGATGAAAATAAAGAAATAATAGTAGACTCTGCTAATAATCCAATAACTCAAAAAGTAGTAATGCCAAAGATTGAGGGAGCTATAGTTATTGCAGAAGGAGGAGAAGATGCTACAATAAAAACAAATATAGTTCAGGCAGTATCTGCCGTTACTGGACTTGCAACTCATAAAATACAGGTATTTAAAATGTCCAATTAGAAAGGTAAGGTAAAAATGAAAATTTTAAAAAGAAATCAATTAATTATTTTGGTAATATCACTAATGCTTGTAACAGCAGGATATCTAAACTTTACAAGTACAAATGTGCAAAACAATACAAAAGAAACAGTAGCAGAACTTGGAGATGCAACACTAGTAAATAGTAATAAGGTGGAAAATGAAAATGTAGTAGAAAACCTAGTGGAACAAGAAACTACAGAAGAAGAAAAAAAAGAGGAAGAAGAAGTAAAGCCTACAAATGCTGAAACAACCCAAAAAGAAGATACATATTTTACAACATCAAAGCTAGAAAGAGAAAATATCTATTCACAAATGCTTGAAACATACCAAGAAATCTATAACAATACAAATTCAACACAAGAACAAAAAGAAAAAGCAATAGGAGAAATAGCAAAAATAAATGAACGAAGAAATGCAATAATGATAGCTGAAAACTTAATATTAGCAAAGGGAATAGAAAATGTAGTAATATTTGCAAATGAAAATAGTGTAAGTGTTATAGCAAAAGCAGAGATATTAGAACCAGAAAAAATAGCACAAATACAAAACATTGTTTCAAGAGAACTAGAAGTAGGGGCAGAAATAATAAGTATAAGCACAAAATAAACTTAGAAAAAATGTAAAAATTTGAAGGAAAAAAAGAAAAAAAGGCGAATAATATAGTAGTACATCATGAGAATAATGTACAATAAATCTTTGGAAGGCGGTGCACATACATGCAAATTACAGACGTACGTTTAAGAAAAGTAAATTCAGAAAACAGAATGAAAGCTGTTGCTTCTGTAACATTCGATAATGAATTCGTAATTCACGATATCAAAGTTATCGAAAGTCAAAATGGATTATTTATAGCTATGCCTAGCAGAAAAACTCCAAACGGAGAATTCAAGGATATAGCTCATCCAATCAATGCTGAAACAAGGGAGAAAATTCAAAATGCTATATTAGAAGCATATAACTCTCCTGATGCTGAAACAGCTGAATAATAATAAATAAAAACACCTTCGGGTGTTTTTTTATTATACAAAAAAGAATGTCAAAAAATTTAAAAATTTTCCAAAAAACTATATTATTCTTTCTAATTTTTTGATATACTATTTAAAGAAAAAAGAAAGGGATAATTATATGAAACTTAAAATACAAAAAGGAAAATTCATAAGAAATATAATAATTGGAGTAATAGCACTAATAATAGTGGCATTTATAATAAACACAGCACCTGGGTATAAAAGAAACAAATTTCAGAATGTTATAAACCTAGTAATTGGGGACGAGAACGTTACAGAGAAGCTTCAAAAGCCAATCTACTTAGATGAGAACGGAGTTGTATATATATCAAAAGAAGATATACAGAAATTATTAGATAAAACATTTTATTACGATACAGATGAGAACTTACTAATTGCTACATCAGAAGTAACAGTTGCAAGTATGAAACTAAATGAAAAAGAAATTAAAATAGATGGTTCTGTGTTTGATACACTTTACCAAGCAATAGAGGCTGATAATACTGTATATGTGCCAATTAAAAAATTGGAGACAGTGTATAATATAGAAACAAGTTACTTAAAAACAGAAAAAATAGTTATAATAGATAAACTAAACAAAGGCATGATAAAAGCAGAATGTGACACAGAAACTGATATACGTTTTAAACCAAGAGCATTATCTAAAAAGATTGGAAAGCTTGAAATTGGAAATGTTGTTAGCGCATTTTATACAACAAGCAAGGGCTGGAGATTAATTAGAACAGAAGATGGAATTGTTGGATATGTAAAAGCAAACACACTAACTAATGAATACATACTAAGAAAAGATATGGAACAAGAAGTGCAAACACAAAATATTAATATTAGCCTAAAAGATGGAGAAATAATAGATGTAGATAGTGAAAGAATAGTTATACAAGACTTACTTGAATTAACAAATGATGGTATATTAATAAAAAATACAGAAACTTTAAAAAGCAATGAAAATATTAAAGTATGGGCTAATTTGAAAATTGGAGAGGTTGATTTAAGCAGTTTTGATGAACGAACAAAAACAGTAAAAAACATTGCAAGTATAGCTAGAAAAGATGACATAAACGGAATAAACATAATAGCAGATAGTATAGATAAAAGCGTAGAAAGATTTATTGTAGAGCTTGCACCAAAACTAAAAGAACGTGGAATAAAGGCAAATCTAGTAATAAATAATAGCAATGAAATAAATACAGAAATATACACAGGAATAGTAAATTACTTAATAACAGAAGTTAAATAAGAAAGGTATAAAAATGAAGAAAATAATAATTATAATAATAACAGTAATAATAGTAGCAATGTTACTTGCCTTAGGAACATACAAAATATTAACAAAGCCAGTTAGCAAAAATATAGAGGAAAAGGAAATTGAAATTCCTCTTGGTAGTGGTACAAGTGCAATTGCAGATATATTAAAAGAAAACAAACTAATAAGAAGTAAAAATGCTTTTAAAATATATGTAAAATTAAATAAAATATCAAACTTCCAAGCAGGTACATATTACTTAAAAGAAAGTATGACACTAAAGGAAATAACAGATATGTTACAAACAGGAATAATGTATGATCCAAACCAAATAACAATAACATACCTAGAAGGAAAACCAATGTGGTGGCTTGCAGAAACAATAGAAACAAAAACAAATCATACACAAGAAGAAGTATATGAACTATTAAAAAATGAAGAATACTTAGATACACTAATTGCAAAATATTGGTTTCTAACAGATGAAATTAAAAATACCGATATTTACTATTCACTAGAAGGATATCTATTTCCCGATACATATGCAATAGCAAATAAAGATGAAAAAATAGAAGATATTTTTGAAAAAATGTTAGATAAGATGGAAGAAGTTTTAGAACCTTTCAAAGAAGAAATAGAAAACAGCAATTATACAGTTCATGAATTATTAACACTTGCTTCAGTTGTAGAAGTAGAAGGAATGAATGATAGCGATAGAAAAGACGTGGCAAGCGTATTTTATAATAGACTAGCAAATAATATATCACTTGGAAGTGATGTAACAACATATTATTCAGTAAAGGCAAATATGGGAGATAGGGATTTATATTTAAGCGAAATAAATGCTAAAAACCCATACAATACAAGAGGACCAGAAATGGAAGGAAAGCTACCAGTTGGACCAATTTGTTCAATTGGAAAAGCAAGCATAGAAGCTACAATAGAACCAAACAAAACGGATTATTTATTCTTCGTGGCAGATAAGAATGGAAAACTATATTTTACAAAGACAAATGCAGAACACGAGCAAATTATAGAAAAATTGCAAAGTGATGGGATGTGGTACGAGTATTAAAATCAAAAAAGCCCAAAATAAATTTTGGGCGAAACTTTTAAATAAATAAATTCAAAAAACCTAAAGATAAAGAAATTAAAAATGATTTAATGGAAATTCTAATACTCTTTTTAAACATAGTTTGAGCAACAAGCAAGCCATGAGGTTTTAACTCAACAAGTGCAGTGCATTCAACTTCACTTTCTTGAACTGGAACAGATTGATTATCTAAAGTTTGTTCTGTTTCAGTAAAACCATTAAAACTTTGAAACTCAAGAGTATCAACAACTTCAGAACATTCACTATTGCTTGAAAAAATTCTTGGAGCTTCGTCATTGTTAAAAATATCTTCAATAGATAATTCTTCTGGTTTGTTATTATTTAATTCAATGTCTGTGATGTCTAAAGGTGAAAAACTTAACTTATCCATATAAATCACATCCTTAAATCTTTAGTAAAAATATGTTAATTTGATTATAACATTATAAAAATAAAAAAGCAATAAAACAGAAAAATTTGTGTAAATTAGGGAGGAATTAGTTTGAAAGAAGAAATATTAAAAAAAGTTGACCATACTTTACTAAAACAAACATCAATATGGGAAGACATAAAAAAACTATGTGATGATGCAATAAAATGTAACACTGCATCTGTTTGCATACCACCATGCTTTGTAAAACAAGCAAAAGAATATGTAGGAGACAAAATGAAAATCTGCACAGTAATAGGTTTCCCAAATGGATATAATTTAACCAAAGTTAAAATGTATGAAACAGAGCAAGCAGTTGAAGATGGTGCAGATGAAATAGATATGGTAATAAATGTAGGCAAACTAAAAGAGAAAAATTATGACTATATCTTAACTGAGATAAACGGAATAAAATCAAACTGCAATGGAAAAATTTTAAAAGTTATAATAGAAACATGCCTTCTAACAGACGAAGAAAAAATAAAAATGTGTGAAATAGTATCTCAGTCTGATGCAGACTATATAAAAACATCAACAGGTTTTAGTACAGGTGGAGCAACATTAGAAGATATAGAACTATTTAAAAATCACATGAAAAATGGCAAAAAAATTAAAGCAGCTGGAGGAATAAAGAACTTTGATGATGCAGAAGAGTTTGTTAAAGCGGGTGCAGATAGGTTAGGAACAAGTAGACTAGTTGCTGAAATCTTAAAATAAAAGTATAAAACCATTTTTATTGGTAAAAATATGAATAAATTTACCAATAGAGAGGTTTTTTATTTTGAAAAGTTATAAATACTTAAATCTAAAAGGTGTAACCTTAGATAAAGAACAATTACAAAACTATATGGAAAAAATTGCTGTAAATTATGAAATAAATATGAATAGCAATATAGAAACATATCCAATTAATAGATTATTGGATAACTATAATTTTATACAAATAACATACAATACTTTAAATGAACATATAAAAAACAATATAGGCATATATCCAGCAGGAGAGTGGCTTTTAGACAATTTTTACATTATAGAAGAAACCGTAAAAAACATTAAAAATGACTTAACCAAGAAGAAATATAAAAACTTTCCAGGGATAAGCACAGGAACATATAAAGGCTTTGCAAGAATTTATGTGCTAGCTTCAGAAATAATATCATATACAGATAGTAAAGTAGATGAAGAAACTTTAATTTCAAGCTTATTAGCATATGAACGTAGAAAAACACTTAGTATGGAAGAAATATGGAATTTACCAATATTTTTAAACATTGCGATTATAGAGAACATAAGAACGGTATGCGACAAAATAATGGTAAGTCAAACACAGAAATACAAAGTAGAGGAAATAGTAGAAAGATTAGTAGATAAAAAAGAAGGTCATAAACAGCAGTATAAAAAGATAAGAACAAATACAAAAATGTATAAAAATTCAAGCTTTCCATTTATTGAATACATGTCTTATAAACTAAAAAGATATGGCAAAACTGGAAATGCATATTTGAATATATTAAAAGAACAGGTAAATAAACTAGGTTTTACAGTTTCAGAGGTTATTAGAAAAGAACATTTTGATATAGCAATTCAAAAAGTCTTAATAGGAAATAGCATAACAAGCATACGACAAATAAATAGAATAAACTTCTTGAGTTTATTTGAGGAGATAAATGGGGTTGAAGACTTATTAAGACAAGACCCAACAGATGTGTACAGAAAGATGGACTACAAAACAAAAGAATGTTATAGGAATAAAATCAAAAAGCTATCACAAAAAACAAATATGTCTGAAATATATATAACAAAAAAAGTTTTAGAACTAGCACAAAAAGCAAAACAGGTTAAAAAACAGCATATTGGTTATTACCTAATAGATAGGGGCGAAAACTTATTAAACAATAAACTTGGAATAAAGAAAAAAAGAAAAATGCAAAAACCAACAGCCTATATAGCTAGCATATATATTTTTACAATTATTTTTAGCATATTAATAGGTATATACATTTTCTATAAAATAAATTTACCTGTTGCAATACTTGCAGTATGCCTTTTAGCAGTGCCAATTTCCGAAATATATATTCAGGCTTTAAACTATATATTAGGAAAGTATGTAAAACCAAAGCCATTACCAAAGCTTGCTTTCCAAAATGGAATACCAAAAGAATATAGCACAATGGTAATAATTCCAACAATTGTAAACAGCAAAGAAAAGGTAATAGAACTGTTTAAAAAAATTGAAGTATATTATTTAGCAAACAAAGAGGAAAACTTGTATTTTACACTATTACGGAGATTGCACATCGTCAAAAAATGAAATAGAACCTTTTGATAAAGATATAATAGAAGAAGGAATAAAACAGGCAAAAAGACTAAACGAAAAATATGTAAAAACAGGAGAAAACGAAAAATTTTACTTCATATATAGAAATAGAGTTTGGTGTAGAGGCGAGAAATGCTACTTGGGTTGGGAACGAAAAAGAGGTATGATATGCCAATTTAATAGTTTCATACTAACAGGAAAAAATGAGTTTAGAGTAAACACAATAAAGAACAAATTAAATATTAAATATGTAATAACATTAGATGCGGATACAAACTTAAGCCTTGGCACAGCAAAAGAGCTTATAGGAGCAATGGCACATATATTAAATACACCAGTTATTGATAAGAAGAAAAATATAGTAATAGATGGACATGCACTTATACAGCCACGTGTAGGTGTAGACCTTGTTTCAAGTAGAAAAAGCCTATTTGCTAAAATTTATGCAGGAGCCGGAGGAACAGACTCATATACAAATGCAATTTCAGATGTTTACCAGGATAACTTTGGAGAAGGAATTTTTACAGGAAAAGGAATATACGATTTAGAACTTTTCCATAAAATATTATGTGATGAAATACCAGAAAACACAGTGCTTAGCCACGATTTACTAGAAGGTAGTTATTTAAGATGTGGGCTAGCAACAGATATTCTAGTTTTAGATGGGTTCCCATACAAATATAGTAGCTATATGGCAAGAAACCATAGATGGATAAGAGGAGACTGGCAGATAGCAAAGTGGATTACAAATGTAATTACAATAAGAGATAAAACAAAGAAAATAAACCCGTTAAACACTCTTTCAAAATTTAAAATTTTAGATAATTTAAGAAGAAGTTTAATTACAGTAACAGTAGCATTATTGCTATTTGTTTCAGCTGCTTTAAAAGTACTAAACCTTCCAAGTGCAGTAATTGAAATACTTGCATTAATTGCTTTAGAAATGCCAACAATTCTAGATATAATTAACTATATTATTTTTAGAAAGAATGTGAATTCAGAATTTATATCAGCACATAAAAACATTTTAAAATCTATAAGTGGAATAAAAGCAAGTATAATAAGAGGGTATTTAGAATTTGCAGTTTTACCAAGTAAGGCATATAGCAATTTGAATGCAATTGTAAAAACAATATATAGGGTAAATATATCAAAACAAAATTTACTTGAATGGATGACATCAGAAGAAGCGGAAAGGCAAAGCAAGAATACAATATCAGCATACTATAAAAATATGTGGGCAAATATCATCGTTGGAGTTCTACTGCTAATTGTAGGAGTTATAAGAACTGATGTAGCATTCATAATATTTGGAGCAATATTTATTTTTGCACCATCAGTAATTTGCTATATAAGCCAAGAAGAAAAGGAAGAACAAGCAGTACAGAAAATTACTAAAAGAGATGTAAAATATTGCTTAGAAGTTGCTAAAAAAACATGGAAGTTCTTTGAAGATAATATAAACCAAGAAAATAACTTCCTACCACCAGATAATTACCAATGGGATAGAAAAGAAAAAATTGCACATAGAACTTCACCAACAAATATTGGACTTGGATTACTTGCAATTTGTTCAGGCTATGACTTGAAGTTTATAGAATTAAACCATGCTATAGATTTAATACAAAAAATGATTACAACAATAGAAAACCTGCAAAAATGGAATGGACACCTATATAATTGGTATAATACAAAAACACTAGAACCACTAGTGCCAAGATATGTATCAACAGTAGATAGTGGGAATTTTATACGGATATTTATATACATTAAAGCAGTTCTTAATTGAAAATCAAACAGATAAAACAACAGATATTATAAACTCAATAGATAATATAATTAAAAACACAAACTTTAGTGTTTTATATGATGAGAAGAAAAGAATATTTTCAATAGGATATAATGTTGAAGAAAATAAACTAACAGATTCATATTACGATTTACTAGCATCAGAAGCAAGGCAAGCTAGCTTAATTGCAATAGCAAAACAAGATGTACCAGTAAAACATTGGAGTAATTTAAGTAGAACTTTAACTAGCTTAAATAGATACAAAGGGCTTATATCATGGTCTGGAACAGCATTTGAATATTTAATGCCAAATATAAATATAAAAACATATAAAGGAAGCTTACTAGATGAATCTTGCCGTTTTATGTTAATGAGTCAAAAAGAATATGCTAAAGAACTAAATCTCCCATGGGGAATATCAGAAGCAGCTTTTAACCTAAGAGATTTTAACAACAACTATCAATATAAAGCCTTTGGAATACCATGGCTTGGGCTAAAAAGAGGATTAGAAGAAGATATGGTAGTATCGCCTTATGCAATATTTTTAAGCCTAAAATATGCTCCAGTAGAAGCAATATATAATTTGCGACAACTAGAAAGACAAGATATGTATGGAGAATATGGCTTTTATGAATCAATAGATTACACTATATCAAGATTACAATATGGTAAAACTTATGAACCAGTAAAGACGTATATGGCACATCACCAAGGATTAATTTTGCTTTCAATAAATAACTTAATTAATAACGAAATACTAGTAAAAAGATTTAGTTCAAATCCAGAAATAGAAGCAGTAGATATATTACTTCAAGAACGTATGCCAGAAAAAGCAATAATTACAAAGGAAAAGAAAGAAAAAGTACAAAAATTAAAATTAAAAGATTACGAAAATTATAGTGAAAAAGTATATACAAAATTAAATACAAAACTAAACACATCAAATGTAATTTCAAATGGAAAATACACCATAGTTTCTACTCTAAAAGGAACAGGATACAGCAAGTATAAAAACTTATTAATAAACAGATACAAAGAAACAGCAGACTATAGCCAAGGAATATGTTTTTATATAAAGAATCTAAACACAAAGCAAATATATTCAAACCTACCAGAAGGCAAAGGAAAGGTAACATTTGCACAAGATAAGATAGAATACAAAAAAATAGAAGGTAGTATTGAAGTAAAAACCAAAATAACAGTAGCACCAGAAGAACCAGTAGAAATAAGGAGATTAAGCCTAAAAAACAATGGAAATAATGTAGAAACGCTTGAGGTTACAAGTTACTTCGAGCCAGTATTATCAACAGATATACAAGACTATGCACATACAGCATTTAATAACCTATTTTTAATATTTAAAGAAATAGGAAATGGAAATATATTAATAAAAAGAAGAAAACGTGGACCAAAACAAAGAGATTTTTATGCAGGTGTAAGCCTATGCACAGAAGACGAAACAATAGGAGATGCACAATATGAAATAGATAAAGAAAAATTCGTAGGAACAGGTAATTTAAGAATGCCTGAAGCAATAAAAAATTCAAAACCATTTTCAAAAAAATTAGGCTTAGTTACAGACCCAGGACTTGCAATAAAGAAAACTATAAAAATAATGCCAGGCGAAACTGCAACATTAGACTTAGTAATATCAGCAGGTTTTGAAGAAGAACAAATATTAAAACTAATTAGTAACTATTCAAATGAAAAAACAATAAGCAAGGTGTTTGAACTATCAAAAGCTAAAACAGAGGCAGAAACGGTATATTTAGGGCTAAAAGCAAGTGATATAGAAAAATATCAAAAAATGCTTGGATACCTTATATTCCAGAACCCAATGAGAAAAGAGGTAATGGCAAAATTACCTAAAAGAGTATACTCACAAAGCGAATTATGGAAATATGGAATATCGGGAGATTTACCAATTTTGCTTGTTAAAATAAAAGATGTAAACGATATGCATGTAATAAAAGATACTCTAAAAGCAATGGAATTCTTTAGAAGCAAAAACATCAAAATAGATTTAGTAATATTAAACGAAGAAAAGAATAGTTATGAACATTTTATACAGTTTGAAATAGAAAACGAAATACAAAATAAGCAACTAGCATTCCTAAAAAATATATTTGGTGGAATATTTGTAATAAATGCAAAAGAAATAACAAAGGAAGATTTAGAACTACTAGAATTTAGAAGCAATTTAAAATTAGATGCATCACTTGGAAATATAAATACCCAATTAAAAGACTTAGAAGAAGAATATCAAGAAAGTATAAAAAATATTGGAATTGAAAATAGCGACATTTATATGGAAAATGATGAAATGGAGCTAATAAACGAAGACTATACAAACTTAAAATATTATAACGATTATGGTGGATTTACAGAAGATGGTTTAGAATACAAAATGAAAATTAGCAATGAAAATAAACTGCCAACAGCATGGAGTAATATTTTAGCAAACCCAAACTTTGGAACAGTTGTAACACAAAACTTAGGAGGCTTTACATGGAGTAAGAATAGTAGGCTAAATAGGCTTTCTGCATGGAATAATAGTAGCAATATAGATATTCCTTCTGAAATAATATATCTGAAAAATAAAGAAACAGGAAGGGTTTGGAGTCTTAGCCAAAATATAAGTCATGAACCACAAGAGTACCACGTAAAATATGGTTTTGGATATGTTACAATAAAAACAGCAAAAGACCAAATAATACAGAAAATGGAAACATTTGTATCATTAGAGAATAAAGTAAAAATTAATATATTAAACTTAAAAAATACTTCAGATAAAGCAAAAAAACTAAAACTTCTATACTATATAAAACCAGTGCTTGGGGAAGACGAAAAACAAACAAATGGATATATAAATATAGAAGCGAAAGTAAATTGCATAACTGCACAAAATTTATATACAGATAATTTTAAAGGAACTATAACATTTGTTGGAAGCAGTGAAAAGATAGCATCATTTACAGGAAGTAAAGAAGAATTTATAGGGAAGCGGAGATATAACAAAACCAGAAGCATTAGATAAAGTAACACTTGGAAATCAAAATGGATTAGGAGAAAATTCATGTATAGCATTAGAATTAGAAATAAACTTAGAACCATTTGAAAGTAAAGAAATAATATTATCGTTAGGGGAAGAAAACAATATGCTTAATGTAAAAGACATGGCATATAAATATTCAAAAATATCAAATGCAAAAGAAGAACTAAACAAAGTAAAAAGATATTGGTATGAACTACTAACACATGTGCAAGTAAAAACACCATTAGAGTCTATGAATATATTATTAAATGGTTGGGCAATTTATCAAACAATAGTCTCTAGGTTATGGGCAAGAACGGGATATTATCAATCTGGTGGAGCAGTAGGTTTTAGAGACCAACTACAAGATACGCTTGGGGTAAAATATATAGATTCAGAATTAATGAAAAATCAAATACTAACACAGGCAAAACATCAATTTGTAGAAGGAGATGTAGAACATTGGTGGCACGAGGAAACAAATAGAGGAATAAGAACGAGATTTTCAGATGATCTTTTATGGCTATGCTATGTTACAAGCGAATATATTGAATATACAGGAGATAAAAATTTGCTAGATATTGAAATTCCATATTTGCAAGGCGAACCACTAGAAGATGGTGTAGATGAACGATATGATTTGTATTTAGAAGCAAATGAAAAAGGAACCTTATATGAACACTGTATAAAAGCAATAGAAAAATCGTTAAACTTTGGAGAAAATGGATTACCTAAAATAGGTTCAGGAGACTGGAATGACGGAATGAACACGGTTGGTAACAAAAAAAGAGGAGAAAGCGTATGTCTTGGGTTTTTCCTATATGAAGTATTAAACAGGTTTATTCCAATATGCGAAGAAGTTTCTGATAATGAAAAAGCTAAGAAATATACTGAAATAAGAAATAATTTAAAGAAAGTGCTAAACACAAATGGATGGGACGGAAGATGGTTTAAAAGAGCTTTTACAGATGATGGAGAGCCAATTGGAAGTATAGAAAATGAAGAATGTAGAATAGATAGTATATCACAAAGCTGGGGAGTAATATCAGGAGCAGCAGATAATGATAAAAAATATATTTCAATGGAAAGTTTGGAAAATCATTTAATAGACAAAGAAAATGGAATAATAAAACTATTAGATCCTCCATTTAATAAAACAAAAATGGAGCCAGGCTATATAAAGGCATACTTGCCAGGAGTAAGAGAAAATGGTGGACAATACACACATGTATATTGCAGTTAAGATAAGTTTTTAAAATATTGATACTCTTACATAGA
>CAZTBY010000004.1:0-27183 GCA_964612395.1 uncultured Clostridium sp.
ATCTTCACTTTTTGTTTGGACAGTTATAGGTCTTGCTATAAGCATGCTAGATATTATTGTACATATTAGACTGATAGTTTTTATTATATTAGATATAATGTTATATCTTTTTACTTTAGTTTTGTAATATTCTGTTTCTTTTATATATTTTGTATTTGCAACTTTTTTTCCATTAATATACTTTTTCTTTTTATTAATGTTTATAAAGAATATTGCTAATTCGAATATAACACAGATAATTATTACAATCGGATACATTATTTCCATTCGTTTATAACTCTCCTTGCTTTATTGATAGAAGAATTAAAATCTCCAATAGTTTTACTAGCAAATTCTGGTTCATAATATTCTTCTATTAATTCACATAATACAGGGATATT
This sequence comes from uncultured Clostridium sp., assembly GCA_964612395.1. Lineage (GTDB taxonomy): Bacteria > Bacillota > Clostridia > TANB77 > CAG-508 > UMGS1781. The sequence goes on from CAZTBY010000004.1 coordinate 381, forward strand.
TATCTTCTTTATTTCGGTTAATGAATAATTTTGAGTTGTTATATCTGTAACTTCAAAAACAAATAATCTAATTGCTTCACTTATTAATTGATATGCTTTTCTTAATTCAATTTTCTTATTTGTATATTTATCTTCAATATTATTTAATTGTTGTAAATATTTATTTTTAATTACTGGTATATTTTTAATATTTCTTTCAGGAATTACTTTTACTTCTTCCATTTTTCCTTTAACATCGTCTTTTTCTTTTTTAAAAAGTATTATTATATATATTGTAAATCCAATAATAAGTAAAAAAGTAATAATTAATGGTATAAATGAATATGTAAAAGGTTCTTGTAAATTAATAGTTGTTTGCATTTTTTCGCCTTTCTAATAATTTGAATACATCATTTACTATGTCTTTTTGCTTATTTATTGTTGTTGTTATGATTTTATATTTTTTAAATCTTTCTTTTGTTTCATTATATACTTTTGTTTTTATTTCTAATTCAATATTTTTTAGCTTATCATCCTCTAAAATATAATCAGGAATATAATTGTTTTGATCCATATCAAAAGCATTATAGCCTGTCATTAATGCATCAGATATATTTATAAACATAACATCATGAAGTAACGATAATCTTTTCAATATATCTTCTGTAATACTATACATTCCATCTATATCTGTTATTATAAAAACAATCATTCTTTTTTTAATGAATTTTAAAACATATTTTATTAAATTCTCTAAATTGCTTTCAGCATCTATTTCTTTTTCATATGAATTTAATATTTTTTCCAAATTGTAAATTCCTGTATTGAATTGAAATAGTTTTATGTTTTCTTTTCCTTGATATATTGCACCTACGGTGTCTCCATGTTTATCTACCAAATAACCTATTGTTCCCATTGCTATTAAAGCAACTTCTTTTTTGGGTTCTAAATCTCTTGTATCTGCTAACATTTTTCTTCCTGTATCAAGAATAAATAATGCATTATGCTTCTTCTCTGCAATATATTGTTTAATTAATATTTTATTTGATCTAGATGAAGCTTTCCAATCAATATCTTTAACATTATCGCCAATAACATATTCTCGTAAATCCTCAAAATTCATACTTTTACCTTTATATATAGAATTGTATGCTCCTTCTAATATATTTGAAGTTTTCTTTTTTGTATAAATTGCGAGATTTGCTTTTATTTTAGTAATGTATTTCATCTTCATAATATAACTCTCCTAACTCAAGTTATGGGGCTTTTATTGAGTTTATTATTGCATCTATTATAGTTTCAACTTGTATTTCATCTGCAATTGCTTCAAAATTCAAAGAAATTCTATGTCTTAATATACTATAGCTTAGTGCTTTTATATCATCTGGTGTTACATATGTTCTTCCATTTATCAAAGCTAAAGCCTTTCCTGCTTCCATAAATGAAATTGACGCTCTTGTACTTGCTCCATTTGTTACATATTTTGAAAGCTCCGAATTTATAACCGTTGAAGGATTTCTCGTTGCATAAATAATACTTATAATATATTTTTTTACTGCTTCATCAATATATACTTTTTTGCTAAGTTCCTGTAAATATTTTATTTCTTTTATACCTACTATTCTTTTTCCATCTTCAAAAACATTTTTTTCAATTCTATTTAATATTTCTAATTCTTCATTTGGTGTTGGATAATGTAATGTTTCTTTTATGATAAATCTATCCTGCTGTGCTTCTGATAATAGATATGTCCCTTCTTGTTCAATTGGATTTTGTGTTGCTATAACAATAAATATATCTGGTAATTTATATCGGTTTCCACCTATGCTTACTTGTCTTTCTTGCATTGCTTCTAGCATTGCACTTTGTGTTTTTGAACTTGATCTATTTATTTCATCTAATAATACAAAATTAGCATACACGGGACCTATTTGTGTTTCAAACTCTGATGTCTTAGCATTATAAGTTTGAGTTCCAATAATATCACTTGGGAGTAAATCTGGTGTGCATTGTATTCTTGAAAATTTTCCTCCACAACTTTCGGTTAAAACTTTAGCTGCTGTTGTTTTTGCTAATCCTGGAACAGATTCTACTAATATATGTCCATTTGCTATTAAAGATACTAAAAGTGAAATTTTTAAATTTCTTTGTCCTACAATTCTTGAAGTATAATAATTTGAAATTGCTTTGATAATTAAATTACTCCTTTGTATTTCTTCTGAAGAAATATTATTATTTTCCATTTTTAATTTCATTCCTTCCTTGCCTTCACTAACACTACGTCTGTAAAAAGCACAATTCTTTATTAAAAATTTTTTAACCTGATTTAGTTACAATTTGCCAAACCAAACAGATGCCTACTTTTACTAAAAATATTAAACACCTAAACAATGGCTTATTGATAATAATTATAAGTCTGTATGTAATCCACAAAAAAAGTATTGAATTTATTTTTTTAGCCTTCGTCTTCTCTTTCTCTTACAAACTTTTTATATTCATCAGCAAATCACAAAAAGAGATAGACTTACCAAAGCTACTGAAAAAGTAGCCTCGACTTATCCATCTCTTGTGTGTAACTTTAATAAAGCATATGGGAATATGCTTGTTTTATTTTCTAATGAATATAAAGTGTGTGTGTGTGTGTGTGTGTGTGTGTGTACAGCCTCAAGGCTTACAGCTACTATATTCATGTTCTTTCCTCCTTCGTTACTTCCGGTTCCTTTTTATTTTCATTTACATTTTATAACAAAACATTATAAATTGCAATACATTTTTTTCAATTTGTAATATAATTCGATAAAAAAATTATAGATGAAAGTATATTAATTTTTCAATGCCGTTTTAAATTCACACAAATATGTTCTTTATTTTTTTGTTTTCTATATTTACACTAATTACATTTTTAGTATTATTTCAAGCTCTCTTACAGTACTTCTAATATGTTTGCCAATTTTCTTTGCCCACCTATGTGGTAATTAATGTTCTATTGTGTTTGCTATATATATTTTATCTATACATATAAAATAAGTTGCAAATAAGGTAATAAATGTATATATTGCAATAGTATGGGTTCCCGATATTATTTGTGTTGCCTTTATAAGTACTCCTGAGTCATAACTTGTTACACTTCTAATACTACATTTACATTTTTTATTAACTCTGCATATTCTTTTAAAACAGGTTTTACTTCTATTTCTAAGAAATCTGTTACTTGATTTTTTGCTCTACCACATAAGTTTTCTGGGTTTAATATTTTAATTATTTCTTCTTTGCTTAAGCCAAAACTTGGATCTTCTGCAATTCTTTCAACTAAATCATTTGGTTTACCAAGTTCTTTTACTTGCTTTCCTGCTGCCATTGAGTGAACTCTTATTTTCTCATGTAATTCTTGTCTATCTCCGCCTTTTAGCACAGCATTCATAAGTATTTCCTCTGTTCCCATAAATGGAAGTTCTTCCATTATATTTGCTCTTATTCTATTTTCGTAAACAACTATTCCTTCTGTAATATTGCCATATATTTTTAATATTCCATCAACTGCTAAGAAACTTTCTGGTACACATATTCTTTTATTGGCTGAATCATCTAGCGTTCTTTCTAACCATTGTGTTGCTGTTGTTATTTTTGTATCATTACTTAATGCTATTACATGTCTTGAAAGTGAATTAATTCTCTCACTTCTCATTGGGTTTCTTTTATATGCCATTGCTGAAGAACCTATTTGCTTGCTCTCAAATGGTTCTTCAAGTTCTTTTTCGTGTTGCAAAAGTCTCATATCATTTGCGAATTTTGAACAGCTTTCTGCTATTCCTGCTAAGCAGTTTAATACTCTAGAATCTACCTTTCTTGTGTATGTTTGTCCGTGATACTGCAAAAGTCTTTTCAAAGCCCATTTTTTTTGCAATTTTTTCATCTATTTGTTTTACTTTTTCTTCATTTTTAAATAGCTTCATAAAACTTTCACTCGTTCCTGTTGTTCCTTTAGATCCAAGTAGTTTTAGGTTTTTCTCTACAAATTCTAATTCTGTTAAATCTTCTAGTAAATCTTGTAACCAAAGTGTTGCTCTTTTTCCAACTGTTGTTAATTGTGCTGGTTGGAAATGTGTATATCCTAGGCATGGTACAGCTTTGTATTTATCTGCAAATTTTGCAAGGTTACTTATAACTTTTACAAGTTTTTGTTTTATTAATTCTAGACCTTGTCTCATCATAATTATATCTGTGTTATCTGTAACATAGCAAGATGTTGCTCCTAAGTGAATTATTGGCTTTGCTTTTGGGCATTTTTCGCCAAATTCATATATGTGTGCCATTACATCATGTCTGCATTCTTTTTCTCTTTTAGCAACTACATCAAAATCTATGTTATTTACATTTGCTTTCATTTCGTTTATTTGATCATCTGTAATATCTAACCCAAGCTCTTTTTCTGTTTCTGCTAAAGCAACCCATAATTTTCTCCAGGTTGAATATTTTGTACTACTTGACCAAAGGTTACTCATTTCTTTACTCGCATATCTACCACTAAGTGGTGTTACATAAATATCGTTTTCCATTTTATCAAATCCTTTCATTTAATTATTACAAGCACTGTTTCTATTTTTGAAAAGTCAACTGCTGGCTTTATTATCGCATATTTTTCTGTTATGTTCTCTGCTTCTACAATTTCTACTAGTTTCCCAATTTTTAGTCCTTTCGGATATATTCCACCAATACCAGATGTTTCAACATCATCATTTAATACTAAATCTGCATCTGCGCTTATATATGTTGCTTTAAGTTCATTGCTTTTTCCTAGTTCTCCTTTTACTATTAAATTATCTCTTGATATACTCATTATTCCACTTATGCTACTGGATGGGTCTATTATTGGTTGTACTTTTGCTGTTGTTTCTGTGCTAGATATAACATAACCAACAACGCCGTCTGCTGAAACTACTGGCATGTTCGCTTCTACACCTTCCCTTTTTCCTACATTTATTATTATTGTACTATTTAAATTACCCCAATCTCTATCAATTATATATGCAGGTACAGTTGTGTATTTTGTATATTCATCTGATAAATTTGCATATTCTCTTAATGTTTTGTTTTCTGCTTTTATTATGCCAAGTTCACTTAAGCTTTTATTTAGTTCTTCATTTTGTTTTTTCAAGTTTTCATTTTCAGTTTTTAAATTGTTTATATCTTCAAAAAATGTATTATTACCTGCAATTTTATTCTTCAGGTATGTTAATCCATTTTGAACTGGCATTACTAATTTTTGCGCAATACCTTCAAGAGATGAAAATTTTGAGGTGTCAATATTTGTTATGATGACAAGAGCGGTCAAAAGAATAATTGTTATTATAATCCCAATAGCTCCACTATGTTTTTTTTGCATGCTATATCCTCCCGAACATTTTTAAGATTTTATATTATCTTCTCTTTCTTGCATTTATTAATACATTTCTTAGTTTTTCTAGGTCTGCTAATGTTTTTCCTGTTCCCTTTACTACACACTCTAAAGGGTCTTCTGCCACATAAACTGGCATTTCTATTTTTTGGCTAATTAATTTATCTAAATTTCTAATTAAAGCTCCCCCACCAGCTAGTACAACACCTTTTTCAACTATATCTGCTGCAAGTTCTGGAGGTGTTTTTTCTAGAGTTATTTTTATTACATCTACAATTTCTGCAATTGAATTTCCCATTGCCTCTTCTATTTGTGAGGATTTTACTATTGCTGTTCTTGGATATCCTGTTTGTAAATCTCTTCCTTTAACTTCCATGCTAAGTTCTGTCATAAGTGGCAATGCTGAACCAATTCCGATTTTTATTTCCTCAGCAGTTGTTTGACCTATAGCTAGTCCTAACTCTTTTTTTACATAATTTATAATATCTTCATCTAGCTCGTCTCCTGCTGTTCTTAATGAGTTGCTAACAACTATTCCTCCAAGGGAAATAACAGCAACCTCAGTTGTTCCTCCTCCTATATCTACAATTATATTACCTGTAGGTTCTGCTACATCAAGCCCTGCTCCAATTGCAGCAGCCATTGGTTCTTCAATTAAGAAAACTTCTTTTGCCCCAGCTCTTATAACAGATTCTTGGACTGCTCTTTCTTCAACCTCTGTAATACCTGAAGGTACACCTACAACAACTCTTGGTCTTCCTGCATTATATCTTTGGCAAACCTTTGCAACTAAATTTTTAAGCATTAATTGTGTTGCTGTAAAATCTGCTATAACGCCATCTTTTAATGGACGAATTGCATCTATTTCGGATGGCGTTCTTCCAAGCATTTCCTTTGCCTCAAAACCTGTTGCAATAATTTCTTCTGTTTTTTTATCAATTGCTACAACTGATGGCTCGTTTAAAACAATACCTTTTCCTTTTAAAGTTACTAAAGTATTTGCTGTTCCTAGGTCAATTCCTATGTCCTTTCCCTTAAGGCTAAACATTTTCATTTATATTCATTCCTTTCAAAAACGAGGGATTATTTTCCTTCTAACAGTAAGCTTTGATATGAGCCATCTCCAATTATTATATGGTCTAAAAGTTGTATTCCCATTAATTGTGCCGCTTCATATATTCTGTCTGTTACTTTATAATCTCCCTTGCTTGGCTTTGCATCTCCACTTGGATGATTATGTACTAAAATTATTTTTGGTGCTTGCATTTTTATTGCTTCTGCCAAAACATCTTTTGGTTCTATATAAGCAAAATTTGAACCTCCAAGTGAAACATCATATGTTTTTAAAACTATATTTTTGCTGTTTAGAATTAATACCTTAACCTTTTCTTGTTTTTCATATCTAAGCTCTGGTATTAGTATATCTGCAACGTCCTTTGGTGTTTTTATAATAGGTTTCTTTTGATTAATTGGTCTTGCAATTCTTTTTGTAAGTTCACACACTGCTTTAAGCTGAATTGCTTTAACTTTACCAATTCCCTTAATTTTCATAAATTCTTCTAGTGCAATTTCTTGCAAAAATCTTAAGTTTTCCTGCTTTGCCTGTTCATTTAGTTTTAAAATATTTTGAGCTATTGAAACAACCGATTGTTCCTTTGTGCCTGTCTTAATTATTATTGCCAATAATTCAGCATTTGATAAACTTTCTGCCCCATAAATTTCCAATTTTTCATAAGGTCTTTCTGTTAAGGGTAATTCTTTAATTTTCATACAAAAATTCCTTCCTTACCCTTTACTTTTTATCTACACTTTTCTATAAACAAATATTGCTATCGCCATTCCTATAATACTTGCTACATTCATCTTAAACCATAGTCCAAAAGTAATTGTCATTACATGCAAGTCTAGTTCTATTGGTGTTGTAAGCCCAAAACTTTCCCCATAAGAAAGCCACCATAGGAAATCCACCTTAGAAGCAAGTTCCCCAAGTAAACCTCCAAGAACTAGCCCTGCTAATAAAAAGACTAATAGTATCCATATATTTTTTTCTCTTGTTGCCATAGTATTTCCTCCTTAAGTTTGTTTTTACCTAAATATTATATATGCAAATGGCTTTTTTTTCAAGATATATACCTAATTTTCGAAAAAAAATACAAATTGCAAATTTGATTTTACTATTTGTTTTTTATTAGTTTCTATTCTGTTACTAATTCATATAAACTTATATCTGTTTCTATAAATATTTCATTCATTACATTACCTGTTACTATTATCAAACTCATTTTAGGCTTTCCGTATTTATTTTTCACAAAAACTGTGATATAATTTTAAAATCACATTTTTATTGTTTTTTTAATACAATATATAATGTAATTATTTATAGTTTTTTTCCAGAAATTTATCATTTCTTTTTGTATTATATAGTGATATAATTATATTATCAAAACAGTTGGAGGTATTTTTTATGCGTATTGAAAAATTGAATGAGAACAAAATTAGAATTTTTTTAGGAATAGAAGATTTAAGAGAAAAGAACATAGATTTACATGATTTCATGTCTAATTCATTAGAGTCTCAAGACTTATTCTTAGATTTACTAACTAAGGCAGAAGCAGAGGTTGGTTTTAAAACACATAATTATAAATTATTAATAGAAGCTTTGGCATCATCTGATGGTAATTTTATATTTACTATAACTCGTACAAAACCTGAAGGTTCTCAAAAACTAAAAGAAAACAAACTTAGAGTTAAAAGATATACCACCACCCCAAACAAAGCATTATCAATTTATTCTTTTAGCACTTTTGATGAATTCTGCGATTTTTGCACTTACATACAAACAAGCAATTTAAATAAATTTATTGATAAACTTAAAAATTCTTCTCTTGTTTTATATAAAGGCTCTTATTATTTAATTTTAAGCAATTTAAAATTAGGTTTAACAGATTTAAAAAGCTTTTCATATACTGTTTCTGAATTTAGTTCTAGGATTAAGAATGAGGAATTGCTTGAGAGAAAATTAAAAGAATATGGCAAAGTAATCATTCCTAAAAATGCTATTGCCATTTGTTTGGAATATTTTAAATAAACTAAAAAGGGTAATTTTAAAAATCGCCCTTTGTTTTTTTAATATAAATAATATTGTGGATTTAATTTTTGTCCGTTTACTCGTATTTCTAAGTGCAAGTGTGGTCCTGTTGAGTTACCAGTTGAACCAACTGTTGCAATTATATCACCTTGGTTTACCACATCTCCAGCACTTACATATAATTTACTGCAATGACCATATAATGTATATACTCCATTTTCATGTAATATAATTACATGGTATCCATACCCTGTATCTGACCAACCAGACGTTACTACTGTACCAGATGCTGCTGAATGTATATTTGTACCTGTTGGTGCTGCAACATCAAGTCCTGTATGCATTCCACTACTTCTCTGTCCAAATCTAGAAGTTATTGTATACCCTGATGATATTGGTTTTATTAGGGAAATTCCTAGGTCAACTTTTGCTGTTGTTACTGTTCCACTAAAATATTGTGTTGTATTTACTATTTTTTTCTCGTATAATTCTGCAACTATTGTAGCTTGGTCTGTATAGCTTTGTTCTTCTATTCCATATTTTTGTGTATACCCTATATCATCTATATTTGAACTGTTTTTATCTTTTAATGTTTTTATAGCTTCCTCTGCTTCAGTCTTTGTAGCAACATAGTATTTTTCTTCATCTTTTAATGTTATTGCATAATATTCATAATACGTTGTTCCTGTGCTTGCTATTTTATTGAATATTTCTTCACTATTACTTATGTTATTTCTTTTAACAAAACATAATGAATATTCTGGTAATGTTTCAATATCTATAAAAGCTATGTTTTCTTCTTCTTTACCTTGCATATATTCATTTATTTTCTTTTGTAATCCGTTTTTATCATCCGTATACCCTACTGCTTCTCCATTTATTGTTACTGCATATGTAGGTTTATAAAAGATTGATATTATTCCTGTTATTAATATTCCTGATATTAGTACTATAAGTATTAGTTTTATTGAACTCCTTACATGTACAAATAGTTTTTTAATATTCTTTAAAATTTTGAACACCTCTTTTATTCATTCTCAATCTATTTTATTTTACTTGTTTTTGCCTTTCTTGGCAAATTTTATTTACCCTCATATATCTATTCTATTTAGTGTATCTCGTCCATATTCTTACTTTTTCTTGTTTTTTCTCGGTTTTGCTCCTGTTTCCTTGGTGGGCTAAAGCCCACTTTTTTTATTTGGAAACTTCGTTTTTTACTTTATCTACCTCTGTTTGAGGAGCTTGACCTGCTGGCGTATAATATCCTTTAAGTTCTGCAACTTTGAATAATTCATATTGAAATGTTTCATCATTATTCCTTATTTGTTGTATTGTTTGTCTTAGTTGCATATTTTCTGCTTCTGAAATTACGCCTTGATATGTTGTTAAACTTGCCTTTGTACTTTCTAATATGTCGTTAACCATGTACTTTTCTTCCATAATAACCTCCTAATTTAAAAATGTTAGTAATTTTTGTTTAGTATTTAAACTATCTTGTGCTGCTTTTGTAAACATTTGCTTAATTTGTGGGTCTACACATTGTGATGCATATGTGTTTAATTTTTGGTATGATGTGTCGTGTGCCCCAATTAAGTGACGTAAATTTTGTAATTCTACTTGACTTAAATTTGCCATTTTCCTCTTCCTTCCTTTTAAAATTTATATGTCTATTATTCTCAAAAAAAAATATTTTATTCAAAAACCTTAAAGCATCTAGCTTTAAGGTTTTTGAAGTTTAATCTTTAATTTCCAGCCCTGCATATTTTGCCATTAGTCTTTTGTGCCCTACTTTTTCAAATGATATATCTAGCTTTAAGTCGTCTCCTTCTGTTGCAATTTCTGTAATTATGCCTTCTCCAAATTTTTTATGGTATATTGTTTGTCCTGTTTTGTATTGTGACAAATCAACTCCTACTGGTTTTGCAGAAATATTGTTTAGGAAACTTTCTGCTGTTCTAAATGCAAAGTTTGTTTTTGGTTTATTTAAGCTGTTTCCTGTTATAACATAGTTTGTAACTTTGTTGTTTTTGTTTTCATATATCCATTCTTGATCTTCTCTTACTACTTTTGGTTTTACTAATTCATCTGCTCCTTCTAGTAATTCTGTTGGTATTTCTTCTATAAATCTAGATATTTTGTTACATGTTGTTGAACCGAATATTGTTCTTTGTTTTGCACATGTTAGGAATAAATATTCTTTTGCTCTTGTTATTCCCACATAACATAAACGTCTTTCTTCTTCTAGTTCTCTTTGTTCGCCAATTGATCTATAGCTTGGGAATAAACCTTCTTCCATTCCAATTAAAAATACTACTGGAAATTCTAGTCCTTTAGCACTATGTAGTGTCATAAGTGTTACAGAATCTTCTGCATCTTCCATTCCGTCTATATCGCTAGATAATGTGATGCTTTCTAGAAATTCTGCTAATGAATTTTCTGCGTTTTCTTCTTCGAATTCCATTGCAACTGTTAAAAATTCGTTTAAATTTTCTATTCTGCTTTCTGCTTGTGCTGTGTTTTCTAGCTCTAGTTCTTTTGTATAGCCTGTTTTGTTTAATACTTCTTTTAATAGTTCTGATATTAGTGTTTCTTCTTTTTTGCTTGATAATTCTTCTATTGTATTTATAAATTCCCTTGAATTTAAGTACACTTTATTTAGCCCATATTGTTCTGCATTTTTTATAACTGCATACATTGATATATTATTTGCTTCTGCAATTGCCTCTATTTTTTCCATGCTTGTTTGACCTATTCCACGTTTTGGCTCGTTTATAACCCTTTGAAGGCTTAAGTTATCTGCTTGATTATGTATTAGTCTTAAATATGCTATTGCATCTTTTATTTCTTTTCTCTCGTAGAACTTTAGACCTCCTATCATTTTATATGGAATGTTTTCTCTTCTGAAAATATCTTCTATACTACGTGATTGTGCATTCATTCTATATAAAACTGTAAAGTCTGAATATTTATAATATTCTTCTCTTTTTAATCTGTTTATTTGTTCTACTATGAAATTTGCTTCTTCATATTCATTATCTAATCTTGCAACTGTTGGTAACTTTCCACCTTCTTGCTCTGTCCATAAGTTTTTTTCGTATTTCTTTTCGTTATGCTTTATTACTGCATTTGCTGCATCTAATATTGATTTCGTTGACCTATAATTCTGCTCTAATTTTATTATCTTCGTTCCTGGAAAGTCTTTTTCAAAATTTAAAATATTTGTTATATCTGCTCCTCTAAATGAATATATTCCCTGGTCGTTATCCCCAACAACCGTAATGTTTCCATACCTTCCAGAAAGTAGAGTTACTAGTGTAAATTGTGCTTTATTTGTATCCTGGTACTCATCTACTAAAACATATTTGAATTTTTCTGAGTAATATTCTAGTACGTCTGGGTTTTCTGTTAGAATTTGAATGGTTAAATTAATAATATCATCAAAGTCTAATGCATTGTTTTCTTTTAATTTTCTTTGATAAAGTTCATATACTTTTGCTATTTTTTCTTTTCTTAATTCACCATTTGTTCTTAATTCATATTGAACTGGTGTTAACATTTCGTTTTTACTATTGCTTATTTCTGATAATACACTTCTATCTGTAAAAATTTTATCATCTAGGTTTAGTGCTTTTATACATTGCTTTACTAATGTTTTTTGGTCTGATGAATCAAATATTACAAAATCTGAATTATAACCAATTCTATCTATATATCTTCTAAGAATTCTAACACATATTGAATGGAATGTTCCCATCCACATATCGTTTGAGGATTCTCCTATTAAGTTTGTTATTCTTTCTTTCATCTCGCTTGCTGCTTTATTTGTAAAGGTTATCGCAAGTATATTCCATGGTTTTATTTCTTTTTCTTCTATTAAATATGCAATTTTATGTGTTAATACTTTTGTTTTTCCACTTCCTGCCCCTGCTATTACTAAGCATGGTCCTTCGGTTTCTAATACCGCTTCTTTTTGTTTGTTGTTTAGTCCTTCCACTAAGTTCATTTATATTATCCCTTCCTAAATTATATCTAATATGTAATTTTCCATTTTAATTGGTTCTGATGTAATTTTATATGCTTGTTTTAGTTCTTGAACTGCATTATTTCCTTTTGTTTCATCATTTGCATGAATATATGCTAAAACATCTCCTTTTGAAACTTTGTCTCCTATTTTCTTTTCTAACCAAATTCCAACCGCATGGTCTATATCATCTTCTTTTTTAATTCTTCCCGCTCCTAAGTGTACTGATATTACGCCTATTTCTTCTGCATTTAATTTATCTACAAAGCCATCATTTTCTGCATATACTGGTATGATGTATTTTGCTTTTTCAAATTTTTTTGTGTTTTCTATATAGCTTGTGTCTCCGCCCTGAATTCTTATTAAATCCAAGAACTTATCATATGCCTTTCCATTGTTTATGTTTTCTAAGATTTTTTGTTTATTTTCTTCTAAGCAATCTCCTTCTCCTGCAAGTTTTATTATTTGTGCACCAATTCCTAGTATTATTTCTTTTATATCTTCTGGCATTTCTCCTTTTAAGCATTTTATTGTTTCTAATATTTCCAATGTATTTCCGACAGCATGACCAACTGGCTCATCCATGTTTGTAAGTACACACACTGTTTCTCTATTTGCTAATGTTCCTATATCTTTCATTATTTTTGAAATTTTTATAGCATCTTCTTTTGTTTTCATAAATGCTCCACTTCCAACCGTTACATCAAGAACTATTTTTTGTGCTCCAGCCGCTATCTTTTTGCTCATAATACTTGATGCAATAAGTGGCATACTGCCAACACAAGCAATAGCATCTCTTAGGGCATATAACTTTTTATCAGCTGGTGCTAAGTTCGCTGTTTGCCCAATTACACTTATCCCTGTTTCTTTAACATTTTCTATAAATTTATTAATTTCTACCGAAGTATTATAGCCCGGAATTGATTCTAGCTTATCTATTGTTCCACCGGTAAAACCCAGCCCTCTGCCAGACATTTTTGCAACTGGAATCCCAAGTGATGCTATAATTGGCATTAATACTATTGTAATTTTATCTCCTACACCACCTGTTGAATGCTTATCTACTACTGTTTTTCCAAAAACAGATAAATCTAATATTTCTCCTGAATGTGCCATTTCTATTGTTAAATTGGTTGTTTCTTCTTTTGTCATTCCATTTATGTATATTGCCATAACAAGTGCTGCTGCTTGGTAATCTGTAACATTTCCTGCTACATATTCTGTTATAAAGTAATGTAATTCTTCCTTTGTTAAAATCTCGCTATCTCTTTTTTTGGCAATTATTTCTTGAATATTCATAAACATTCCCTCCATTATATAAAATTTTTAATAAATGTTTTTCTATGTAATGGACATGGACCATATGTTTTAATTGCCTGTATATGTTTAGCTGTACCATATCCTTTGTGACCCGCAAAACCATATTCTGGATAGATTTCATCATATTCTTTCATCATTCTATCCCTTGTAACTTTTGCAATTATTGATGCTGCAGAGATGCTATATATTTTAGCATCTCCTTTTATTATTGATGTATAAGGAATTCCAGATGTATCTATATGTTCTAATGCATCAACTAAAATTCTATCTGGCTTAATTTTTAAGTTTGTTATTGCCATATGGAGAGCTTTTTTTGTTGCATTTAATATGTTAATTTCATCAATTTCATTTTGGTCTACTATACCCACAGACCAGTCAACAGCTTCATTTGTTATTTGCTTATATAGTACTTCTCTTTTCTTTTCTGAAATTTTTTTTGAATCATTAACTCCTTCAATAAAAGACTCCGGCTTCATTATAGCAATTCCAACAACAACAGGACCTGCAAGAGGTCCACGCCCTGCTTCATCAATTCCTGCTATATATTTTAAGCCTTCATTATACAACTTGTTTTCAAATTCCTTTAACACATTTAGTCTTTCAATTTCTTTTTCTTTCATTTTTTCTCCTACATTTCAGATAATTTATATACTCCGCTTACTCCCAACGAATATAAAATTTCTTCTGAATTATAATCTACTACATAAAAAGCTGTATTATCAACTTCTATATTTTTAACACCAAGATTGTTTAATTCCTCTGTGTTTAATATGTAAAGCTCTGAATTTTCAATGCTTAACAATACATTTTTAAACTCTTCTGAAATAATATATTCTGTTTCATTATTCTCTAAATCTACCTTAGTTCCAACTAAGATATTGTTTGTTTCATCAACTGTATGTTTGTTTTTAACATTAGTAATAACTGTTTGTATAGCAAGCATATTTGCTTTAATATCTTCGTTTTTTTGGTTATTCACATACTTTTTCAAATAATTTGTACCTATAAAAAGCACAACTGCTGTTAGCAAAACAACTATAACTAATCCAATCAGGGCAATTCCTTTTTCATTTTTCATTTAATATTCAATCCTTTCAAAAATTAATCTTATTATATTATATATGTTAACACAAAAATTTTCAATACTGAAAAAGAAAAAACTATTTTTGTGTTTTTTTAATTGACACATATTTTATTTTAATTTTTTTTTAATATTAAACTTGTATTATTTAAATTGTTTAGTATAATATATATGGAGGTAATTATTATGGGAGAAAATGATTTTGTTCAAAAATTTAATTATTCAAAAAATTCTAATAAAAAACAAATTGCAACTACTGTTGTAGCTTCCTTTGTTTCTGCTGTTGTAGGTGGGGCTTGTGCTCTTGGTGTTTATGTGGGATTAAATAAAGAACCTGCAAAAACTATTGAAACTTCAAAGACTAATACAAGTAGCATTGTTGAAACAAGTAACCCAAATCTTTCTCAAGTTTCTTTAACAAATTATTCTGATACTGCAATTTATGCAGCTCAAAAAGCTTTGCCTTCTATGGTTAGCATTTCTGTAGAATATGATGTTAATTACATGGGAATGAAAAAAGCTGTTGCTGGTTCTGGTTCTGGTGTTATTATTAGTGAAGATGGATACATTCTTACAAATAATCACGTTATAAGCTCTTCCGATTCTTCTTCATTTTACCAAGTTTCAGATGCAAAATCTATAAAAGTTAAAATATATGGAGATGACACCGAATATAATGCTGAAATTATTGGTACAGATAGCCAAACTGATTTAGCTGTTTTAAAAATTGATAAAACAGGTCTTACTGCGGCAGAACTTGGAGATTCTTCTTCTGTTCAAATTGGAGAATTTGTTTTAGCAATTGGTAACCCTTATGATTTAGATTACTCTGTTACTGCTGGTATTATTAGTGCTTTAAATAGAGAAATGACCGTTGATAACACAACCTATAATGTTATTCAAGCAGACTGTGCAATTAACTCAGGTAACAGTGGTGGTGCATTAGTAAATAGCAAAGGGCAAGTTATTGGTATTACAACATTAAAGCTTGCTGGAGACGGTATTGAGGGTGTAAGCTTTGCAATTCCAGTAAATGACACTGTTCCAATTTATAAAGAATTAATTGAAAAAGGTAAAATTTCAAGACCGTTTTTGGGTATTTCTGGAATTGATTTAGATGAAGCAACAGCAATTAGAAATGGTTTAACAAAAGGTATTTATGTTGATAGCATTGTTTCTGGTAGTGGTGCTGAAGATGCTGGAATCATGGCAGGAGATGTTATAGTTTCTTTCGATGGTAAAGATGTTTCAACTATGGATGAACTAAATGCAATAAAAAACACCAAAAGCATTGGAGATAAAATTGAAGTTAAACTTTATAGAAGATCTGAATTAAAAACTGTTACAGTTACTTTAAAAGAAGCTGAATAAAAAAATCCGAGAGAGCCTAATGAACTCTACTCGGATATTTTTTATCTTTGTCCTTTATTATATGGAATTCCCTCTGCCTTTGGTGCAGCTGATTTCTTTGATGTTAATACAAGTACTATTAGTGTTACTATATAAGGTATCATTAAGTAAATGTAGTTTGCATCTTTTACATTTTCAAACTTTGGTAAGAATGCTAAGGAACTGCTGTAGTTTCCTAAGATCTTGAAAAATGCAAAGAACATTGATGCAAAGAATATGCTAAGTGGTTTCCAGTTACCAAATATCATAACTGCAAGTGCTAAGAAACCATATCCTGCAACTGCTGATTGAAACCCTGCTCCTGCAGCTATTGTATATGCTAAACCTCCAATTCCACCTAGAATTCCTGATATAATAACTCCTGCATATCTCATTTTATATACACTAATTCCAACAGATGCTGCTGCTTGTGGATGTTCACCACATGCACGTAAACGTAAGCCAAATTTTGTTTTATATAATAATATTATTGATAATATTAATAATATTATGGCAATTGGTGTTGTTAGGTATAAACTTTTAAATATCATGTTATGCCAAAAACCTGTGCCTTCTGCTAGTCCAAATGTTGATTCGGACATTCTTATCCATGTTGGAATATTTATTGTTGTGTTTCCTTGTCCTTGTATTGCCCATGATAGCACAACCGCAAATGCTGGTGCAAGCATATTTAATGCCGTTCCACCTATTGTTTGATCTGCTTTTAAGTTAATTGCAGCAAAAGCAAGTAGTAATGAAAAAACAGCTCCTGCTAATGCTGATATTCCAATTGTTATAAGCATTGCAATTATTGGGTGCTCTGGTCCAAAACCATTCATATTGAAAGTTCTAAGTAATAGGCATCCGAGCTAATGCTCCTATTATCATAACTCCTTCTAATGCTATATTTATTACTCCACTTCTTTCTGAAAACATTCCTCCTAGTGCTACAAGCATTAAGGGAATTGCGAATATTATTGTTGACCCTAATATATCTCCAAGCATTTCTATTGACATTAGCTTTGCACCTCCCCTTCATTTTTCTCTATGATTTTTTCTTTTTCTCTTTGTTTTTTACTAAATATTTTTTCTATAAATATTTTGATTAAGAAAGCAAATGCACTTAAGTATATTATTGCTGAAATAATTATGTTTATTATCTCACTACTAAATTGATATCTTTGAAGTGCTTCACCTCCAACTTGTATGTATGATATAAATAAACTACTAAATATTACTCCAATTGGGTTTGATGATGCAAGTAATGCTACTGGTATTCCATTAAAGCCCATTGCTAGTAGATTTTTTTCTATAACATATTCTGCAGTTCCACTTAAGTAGTAAACTCCACCAGCTAAGCCTGATATTGCACCTGCAATAACCATTGAAAGCACTATGTTTCTTTTTGCATTTATTCCTGCATATGTGCTTGCGTTTTTATTAAAACCACATGCTTTTAATTCATATCCAAAAGTTGTTTTATTCAAAACTATATGTGTAACTATTGCAACTAATATTGCTAAGAATATACTTATATTCATATATGAAGAACCATCAAATAGTACGTCTAGCCCAGCTTTTGGTATTGTTGTTTGAACTCCATAAAAACTTTGAACTAGTGCTAAGTTTGCTGTTCTATTTGTTATTCCACCTGCCCAATAGTTTTGGATCATTTGTGGTATATTTTTTATTAATAAATTTACTAAAAATAGACCTGTCCAGTTAAGCATTATACATGTTATAACTTCATTTACATTAAAGTATGCTTTTAAGATGCCTGGCAATATTCCCCATATTGCTCCTCCTAGCATTGCAAACAGTAATGAAATATACCAAGGTGTTCCAAGTACTATTGCTGCAAATAAGGCACAGAACATTCCTATTGTATATTGACCTGGTGCTCCAATATTGAATAATCCTGTTTTAAATGCAAATGCTACTGAAAGACCTGTTAGTATTAATGGTGCTGCTTGATATAGCACTTTTGCAAATTTATCTGTTGTAGTAATTCCTGTTGTTATTAGTGCTTCAAAACCTACTAATGCTCTTGAGCTATCAAAAACAAATAATAAAATAAGTCCTAATACTAGTCCCACTATTATTGAAACAAGTGATGCCATTATTCCAAATAATGCTTCTTTATTTATTTTCATCTCTCTTAGCCCCCTTATCTTTGTTTTTATTTGCTCCTGCCATATATAGTCCAAGTTCACTAAGTGTAGTTGTTTTTGGATTTAGTTCTCCAACTATTTCGCCTTCATATATTACAAGTATTCTATCTGCTAAGTTCATTACTTCATCAAGCTCTAAAGATACTAAAAGCACTGCTTTTCCTTTATCTCTTTGCTCAACTAATTGTTCATGAATGTATTCTATTGCACCAACATCTAGCCCTCTTGTTGGTTGCACTGCAACTAGCAGTTCTGGATCTTTATCTATTTCCCTTGCAACTATTGCTTTTTGTTGGTTTCCTCCAGACATTCCTCTAACTATTGAACCTGATCCTTCTCCTGAACGAATATCGTATTTTTTTATTAGTTTTTCAGCATATCCTCTTACTGCTTTTTTCTTTATAAATCCTGCTTTTTGGAATTCTGGTTCCCAATATCTCTGAAGAACTAAGTTTTCTTCTAATGTATAATCTAGAATTAAACCATGTTTGTGTCTATCTTCTGGAATATGGCTCATTCCAAATTTCGACCTTGTTCTTATCTTTGCTTTTGTTATATCATTTCCTAAAAACTCTACTTTTCCTCCTATTGGTTTTTGCAGTCCTGTAATTGCAGATACTAACTCGGTTTGCCCATTTCCATCAATTCCAGCAATACATACTATTTCGCCTTTTTTTACTTTGAATGATACATTTTTCACAGCATTGTTTTTGTGGGTTCTTGATGGCACGGTAAGCTGTTCAACATTTAGAATTACTTTTCCTGGAATTCTATCTTCTTTATCTACAGTAAATTTTACATTCCTTCCAACCATCATTTTTGATAGTTCTTCTTTGGTTGTGTTTTTAATTTCTACTGTTCCTATTCCTTTACCTTTTCTTAAAACTGTGCATCTATCTGCAACTGCCATTATTTCGTTTAGTTTGTGCGTTATGAATATTATAGATTTTCCTTCTTTTGTGAAATCTCTCATAATATTCATTAATTCATCTATTTCTTGTGGTGTTAAAACTGCTGTTGGCTCATCAAATATTAAAATTTCGTTATTTCTATATAGCATTTTTAGAATTTCAACTCTTTGTTGCATGCCTACACTTATCTCTGATATTAAAGCATCTGGCTCTACTTTTAATTTGTATTTTTCACTTAGCTCCATTACTTTTTTTCTTGCTTCGTCTTTTTTTAGGAATCCAAATTTATTTGGTTCCACTCCAAGAATAATGTTATCTAGAACTGTAAAGCATTCTACAAGTTTAAAATGTTGGTGTACCATTCCTATATTTAATGCATTTGCATCATTAGGGGAATTTACTTTTATTTCTTTTCCATCTTTTTTTATAATTCCCTCTTCTGGTTGGTATAAACCAAACAGAACACTCATCAAAGTAGATTTTCCTGCTCCATTTTCTCCTAGTAAAGCATGTATTTCTCCTTTTTTTACTTGAAGTGTTATATTGTCATTTGCTTTTATTCCTGGAAATTCCTTTGTTATATTTAACATTTCAATTACATATTTTTCTTTGCTTTCCATTTTTTCCTCTCTTATGTTAAGAGGCTGGGCATATGTTCTGCCCAGCCTCTAGCCGTTTTTATTTAAATTAGTTTTGATAATCAACTTTGATAGATGTTTTTGGTGCTGTTTTTGTATCTTTGCTTATTGATACTGTTCCAGCTTTAACATCTTCAAATATTTTTTTGTAATCTTCTACTGTAAATTTTGTTAATCTCCAAGATTCTGCTGCTGTTGGTAATCCAACGCAATTATCTTTTGCACCTAATGTAGATGTCTGTCCTGCTAGGTTGTCTGTCCATTTTTTATCAGATGAACTATAAAGCTCTCCCAAAGCTAATATAACAGAGTTTTTAAGTTCTTTCATTGCTGATGTTATTATTACTTTAGACTCAGCTGATTGGTCAACATCAACACCAATAACTTTTCCATTTGCTGCTTCTGCTGCGCTTACTGCTGATAAGTAAATTCCTCCACCGCAAGAGAACACTACTTCTGTTCCTTCACTATACCAAGCTTCCATTTTTGTTTTAATTTCGTCTGTGGCTGTGAAAGATCCTGAGTACCAATATTTAATTGTCACATCATCTTCAACACCTAACTTCTTAGCTGCATCATTTGCTCCTTGAACAAAACCATATCCATAACGGATAACTGCATCAACATCCATACCACCTAGGAATCCTAGTTTTCTGTATCCATCCATAACTGCTGCATATCCTGCCAAGTATCCTGATTGTTCTTCTTGGAATAATATACAATGAACATTTTTCTCTGTTTTGTATGTATAGTTTGCATCATGTGGTTCACCATCAATTAATAAGAATTGAACTTCTGGATATTGTGTTTGCATTTGGTATACTGCTTCTTCAAATAAGTATCCTGGGCAAACAACTACTTTTGCTCCTGTTTCAATTGCTGTTTTTATTGTTTCAACACGAGCTGCTGTTGAATCTTCAGATGGTTTGTAGTAGTTATAAGAGATATTATGCTCTTTTGCATAAGCTTCTACACCCTCCCAAGTTCCTTGATTAAAAGATTTGTCATCAATATTTCCTACGTCAGTTACAAGTGCGATTTCATATTGATTACTTTTCTCTTCTTCTTTTTTACCACATCCTGTAAAAACTAGGCATGACACTACAAGTACGACTACTAATGCTACAATAGTAAGTTTTTTCATATCAAAAACTCCTTTCAAAATAAAATTCGTCTTTTAGACTGACTTGATTATATCAATACCTTTAAATAAAAACAACCCTTTTATTAAAATTTTTAATAAATTTTTAAGTATTTTTGAAACCTAAATTTTTTATACTATATTCTTTAACAATTTCAAATCTTTCCAAAAATTTATCTTTTTTGCCTCGTCTCTTAGCAGTGCTGCTGGATGAAATGTTGGAAGAATTTTTATTCCACCTTTTTCAAACCATTTGCCCCTACTTGATGTTATACTAAAACTTTCTCCAAGAATATTTTTCAAAGCCACGCTTCCGTAATAAAACTATTACTTCTGGGCTTACAAGTTGTATTTGTGAATCTATATATTCCCTGCACGCATCTGCCTCATCTTTTTCTGGATTTCTATTCTGTGGTGGTCTGCATTTTACAATATTGGCAATATATACATCATCTCTATTTATGCCAATACCTGCAAAAGCTTTATTCATAAGTTGTCCGTGCTTTTCCAATAAAAGGAATACCTTGCGCATCCTCGTCTGCACCTGGACCTTCTCCTATAAACATTATTTTTGCATTTTTGTTTCCTACTCCTATTACAACACTTTTTCTTGTTGTGCATAACTTGCATTTATTGCATTTTTTACATGCTTTCTCTAATTCTTCCCAATTTTCGTACATATTTCCTCCAAATCTATTTCATTAAAATTTCCATTATTTCCCATTAAGTAATCTGCATGTGTTCTATAATATTCTATTCCATGCTGAATTGCAAGCCTTGATTTTGCAGTGCTTTCGTCTATTCCATCTCTTTTGCAAATTCTTTCTATTTTTGTTTTTTTATCTGCAAAAACAGCTATTGTAAAATCGCAAATTTTATCTAGCCCACATTCGAAAAGAAGTGGTGCATCTATTATTACATTTTGATTTTTTATTAATTCAACCATCTGTTTTATTTCATTTCCTACATATACATATGTAAGATTATTTAATAATTCTCTTTTTTGAGAATTATTATAAACTATATCTGCTAATTTTTTTCTGTTAATTTTTTCATTTTCTATTATTTCTTTGCCAAACAATTCAATAATCTTTTTGTTATAAATATTCCCTGGTTCAGAAAGTTTTTTTGCAACTAAATCGGCATTTATAATTTCAGCATTAATTTTTTCTGCTAATAATTTTGCAATTTCACTTTTCCCTGTTCCTGAATTTCCTGTAATTCCTATTACCATTTTTACTCCTTATTTTTTAGAATTTCATATACGGTTTCTGGCACAAATTGTGAAACATCCACTCCATTTTCATAAAGCTCCATAACCATGCTTGAAGAAAGGTATCCGAAGCTCGCCTGCTCTAAAGTAGCATGTATCTAGCCCTGAAAGTTTTGTATTTACTTCTGCAATTGTTTCTTCATATTGATAATCAGTTCCGTTTCTTAAGCCCCTAATTAAAATTGTTGCTCCTTGTTTTTGTGCCTCTGCAACAGTTAAACCTTCATAAAGTACAACATAAACATTTTCTAATCTTTGCTCTTTAATTGTTTTTTCTATTGCCTCCTTCATTTTTTCCTTATCAATTCTAATTACCTTTTCACTGTTTTTGGCTATTCCTATAATTATTTTGCTAAAACATTTTGAAGCCTTTTTTACTATTTGCATGTGACCATTTGTAAATGGGTCAAATGAACCTGCATAAAAGCCTATTGTTTCCATATTGTTTCTCTCCTTTAATTTCTTCTAATATTAATTCTTTTGATTTTTTTTGCAAATATTCATAACTATTTATTTTTGAATTAAATGCACAAATTGATTTATATGCACAATATTCACAGCTTGATTTTTTGTCTGATTTATTATACATTGGTTTTATATCAATTTTTCCTGCTAATATTTCATTTGCTATTTTTTTTATGATTTTTCTTATTGTTTTTTGTAAATTGCTAAATTCTTCTTTTGTTACAACACTTGAATTTCCCTTGCTTATTTCCCCATTTTTATCTATATATACTGGTACTATATCTGAATAGCCACTTTCTAAGCTCTTGTCCATCATTTTTACAACTTTAACATCTGCTAGAATTATTCCATTCATTTTAAATTGTTTTTTTATTTGTTTTTCAATTTCTTCATCATTTAAATTTTGGCTTTGATTTATTATTTGTTCAACAAGTCCAAAATAAAAAATTCCTGCTGGTTGTTTATTTTGTTCTTCTGCAATTGCATCAATATATGTCATAAGCTGTATTTGCGTTCCTGCCATCATTTCATTCAAATTTACTTTTTTACCTGATGATTTATAATCTATTATTCTTATGTATTCTCCATCTTCATTTTTCCCAATATCTAACCTATCGATTTTTCCGTATATTTCTATATTTCCATCTTTTTTGTTAAACTCTAATTCATGTCCCGCAAGTGTAAAATCGCTATTTTTCATTTGATATACAATGTATTTTATAGATTCTTTTATTGCCTTTTTTAGTTTATTTGTCAATATTATAAATTTTGCTGCATTTGTAAATTTATAATTTTTTTCTAATTTTAATTTTTCATTAATTATTTCTTCAACTATTTTTTCTAATTCTTCTTCTGAAATTTCTAAATTATCTATTTCCTGAAAAAATGTATCTATTACCTCATGCATAAACGAACCTGTATCTAGTGAGTTTATTTCATATGTTTCTTCTTCATTTATTTTTAACCCATATTTTAAATGGAACGAAAATGGACATTTTCTATATTGCTCTAGCCTTGATATACTTGTTTTTAATGTGTTTCCATATAATTTTTCTATATTTTCTTTTGTTATTGTTTCTGGAACATTAGTATAATTTAACCCTTCTTTGCTATATTCTAATTTGGTTTTCCAAAATTTGTTTTTATTATACCAGTTATAAACATCTATCCAAATATCATCTATTTTTTCTCCATTTTTTAATTTTCTTATATTTTTTAATAATTCTTCAAATGTTGCATTTTGATTAGTAATTATAGATTGTTTATTTATTATATCACTTTCTTCTTTAATTTCTGGAAATATTTTTTTTATTTTTGTAATTATTATTGAAGGTCTTAATGTGCTTCCATCTTTACCTGTTGATGTATATGATAAATATAGCTTTTCTTCTGCTGTTGTCAATGCTTTGTATATATTGAATTGATCTTCATACAAATTATCTATTGTTCCTTTTGCAATTTCTAAGTTGTTTTCTTTTAATATTTCTCTATCTTTATCATTAAAAAAACCTTCATTTTTATTTATACTTGGAAAAATTCCGTCATTCATTCCGCAATATAAATACTGCCTTTACCTTATGGCTTCTAGTTCTATCTATATCGCCTAAAATTACTTGGTCTATATTTTGTGGTATTTTTCCAAAATCCTTATTTTTTAAACCTATTTTTAATATTTCTTTATATTTTTGTATTGTAACTTTTTCGTCTTTAAAAAATGTCACTATCTCATCTAGAACCTCTATTAAAATATTTAAACTTGCTTTATATTCTTCTTTTATTTCTTCTTTTTTTATTTTATTTATTTTTTTATTTATTTTTTCTTCAATATTATTTTTTATTAAATATTTATAAATATTTTCTGAAATATTTTTTGCTGATTTTTCTTTGTCTATTTCTTGTTTTAATTTTAATAATGGTTCTACAATTATTTTTCTTAAATTTTCATTTTCATTCCAATTATTTTTATACCATTTATTTCTATTTATTCCCATTTTTTGGCAATATTTTTCTAATTTGTAAATATCATTTTTATTAATTTCCAAAAAATCAGATTTAATATAATTAAATACTGCTTCCTTACTCCAGTTAGTTGTGTATATTTCTAATATTGATAGAATATATTTAATTAAGATATTTTCTGTAATTTCTGATTTTTCATCAATGAAAATCGGAATATTATATTTCGAAAAAATTGCTCTTGCTATATTATTTATATTTTCTATATTTTTTGTAATTATTGCTATTTCATTATATTTGTATTTTTTTTCTCTTACTAGCATGTTTATTTCTTGTGCAATTTTTTCTATTTCCGTGTATGGCGAACTAGCTAAAAATAGCTTTATATTTTTAGGTTCATTTTTAAAAATATTATATGAATTATTATATATATTTTCTTCTAAATGTTTTAATTCAATATTTTTAAATCTATATTTATTTTTTAATAAAATTGATTTTTCCTGTTTTTCGTCCACATTTTGTCCACAATCTGTTAATAACTTAGCAAATTGCTTGTTAAAATAAAAAATATCGTTTTCTTTATTGGTGCTCTCATCTAAATTATCTGCACAGACTGTTATATTTACCTGCTTTGCCTTTTTTAGTATTTTCTCTAATATACTATATTCTTGTTTTGTAAAGCCTGCAAATTCATCTATATATACTATTGAATTATCAAACATTTTGCTTTCTGGAATTTTTTCGGTTAATTTTGTTAATATATCTTCTTCATCTATGAATTTATTTTTAATATTTTCTTCATATATTCTATATATTAAATTTATTTCATTTATTTTTTGATTTAATTCTAGATTTTCTATTTTTTTTATTTCTTCTTCTATTTTTTTTGTTGTTATATTATGCTTTTTAAATTCTGTTATTTCTTTTAAAATAATATCAATATTATCATCTGATGAATTTAAGAATCTTAAATTATTTTTCTCTTTTTCTAGAATTGAGTATATAAGCATTGCCTTGCTTGATTTCGATATTAGAACTTCATTTGCTCCACTAACTTCCGAAAATACTCTATTTGCGATTCTGTTAAAATTTATTACTTCAGCATTTACAGATGCATTTGTATTTATTTCTTTTAATAGTTTTTTTTCTGCAGAATATGAAAATTGATCTGGTGTTATTATATATATTTTTTCTTTATTTTTTATTTTATTTTTTATTTCATTAAAACAGAATTCACTTTTCCCTGTTCCTGCTGTTCCATATATAAATCTTAATCCCATTGCTTGTCTCCTTTTTTCCATTCTATTTTAACAAAAAAAACTGGAATATTCAATAAAAAAAGATAATCCTTGCAATTATCTTTTTTTATATTATTTTATTCTTCTTTTTCTGGAACTATTTTTTCAATACTTACAACTTTTCCTTCGTTTGTTCTCATTAATGTTACTCCTTGTGTTGAACGTCCTAGAACACTGATATCTTTAACATTTATTCTAATTATTGTTCCTATATCTGTAATAAGCATTACATCATCTTCTTCATTTACAATTTTTATTCCAACAATAATTCCTGTTTTTGGTGTTATTTTATAAGTTATAACTCCTTTTCCTCCTCTTGTTTGCACTCTGTATTCGTCAAGTTCTGTTCTTTTTCCAAACCCATTTTCTGTTATTGCAAGTAATGTTGCGTTACTTCCTTGAATTATAGATTCCATACCAATTACACTATCATCTTCATCTAGTCTTATTCCAATGACTCCTTGTGATACTCTGCCTATTGGTCTTACATCTTTCTCGCTAAATGTAATACACATTCCTTGTTTTGTAACTAAAACAACATTATCTTCTCCATCTGTTAATCTAACATCTATTAACTCGTCTTCGTCTTTTAATGTTATTGCAAGTAAACCTGTTTTTCTTGCTGAGTTATATTCTGTTAGTGCTGTCTTTTTAATTAGACCATTTCTTGTTGCAAA
>CAZTBY010000004.1:27193-34246 GCA_964612395.1 uncultured Clostridium sp.
GATTTTTAACCGCCCTTTGAAAGACATTTCCTTCGGCAAAGTTTTGTATTGGTATTTCTGTTGATATTTTTTCTCCTGCATCTAGACTTAGCAGGTTAACTATTGCTGTTCCTTTTGCCGTTCTTCCAGATTCTGGTATTTCATATCCTCTTAATCTATATAATTTTCCTTTATTGCTAAAGAATAATATTGTGTCGTGTGTTGATGCTGTAAATATTTGTTTTACAAAGTCATCTTCTTTTGTTGTCATTCCTGTTATACCTTTTCCTCCACGTTTTTGGCTCTTATATGTATTAATTGGCATTCTCTTGATGTATCCAAAATGTGTTAATGCTATTACACTTTGTTCTTCTTTTATTAGGTCTTCTACATCAATTTCTCCTTCTGCTGCAACTATTTTTGTTTTTCTTTCATCTCCAAATTTTTCTTTAATTTCTATCATTTCTTCTTTGATTATTTGATATACTAATGTTTCGCTAGCAAGAATTTCTTTTAAATGTGCAATTAATTTCATTAATTCATTATATTCTTCTTCTATTTTTTCTCTCTGTAAACCTGATAATGTTTTTAATCTCATATCAAGTATTGCTTGAGCTTGTATTTCTGAAAGACCAAATCTTTCCATTAATCTTTCTTTTGCATCATCATATGAAGAACGTATAATATTAATTACTTCATCAATGTTGTCTAATGCTATTTTTAAACCTTCTAATATATGTGCTCTAGCTTCTGCTTTATCTAAGTCGAATTTTGTTCTTCTTAATACTACTTTTCTTCTGTGTTCTATGTAATGATCTAAGCATTCTCTTAGAGTTAATATTTTAGGTTCTCCATCTACTAATGCAAGCATTATTATTCCAAATGTATCTTGCATTTGAGTATATTTGTATAGTAAATTTAATACAACTTGTGGGTTTGCATCTCTTTTAAGTTCTATAACTATTCTAACTTTTTCCTGTCTGTCTGATTCATCTCTTATTGCAGAAATTCCTTCAATTCTCTTTTCCTTTACTAAGTCTGCAATATATTCTATTAGTTTTGATTTATTAACTTGATATGGAAGTGATGAAACAATTATTCTTTGTTTTCCACCAGACATTTCTTCAATTTCAGCTTCTGCTCTTAATGTTATTTTTCCACGCCCTGTTGTATATGCTTGTTTAATGCCTTCTTTCCCTAGTATTGTTGCTCCTGTAGGAAAATCTGGACCTTTAATAACTGCCATTAATTCTTCGTCTGTAATATTGTCTTCCTCTATTATTTTTATAATTCCATTTGCAAGTTCTGTTAGGTTATGTGGTGGTATATTTGTTGCCATGCCTACTGCTATACCTGACGAACCATTTGCAAGTAATGCTGGAATTCTTGCAGGTAATACTGTTGGCTCTTGTAATCTATCATCAAAGTTTGGCATAAAATCTACTGTATTTTTATCAATATCTGATAACATATATTGTGCCATTTTAGACATTCTTGCCTCTGTGTAACGGTAAGCTGCTGGTGGATCACCATCAATTGAGCCAAAGTTTCCATGACCATCTACCATCATATACCTTAATGAGAAGTCCTGTGCCATTCTAACTAATGCATCATATACTGATGAGTCTCCGTGTGGATGGTATCTACCTAAAACGTCCCCAACTGTTGTTGCACATTTTCTGTATGGCTTATCTGGCGTAAAACCGTCTTCATTCATTGTGTATAAAATTCTTCTGTGAACAGGTTTCATACCGTCTCTAACATCTGGTAATGCACGTGCCACTATAACACTCATTGCATAGTCGATATAAGCTGTTCTCATTTCTTCTTCAATATCTCTTTTAATTATTTGCTCTTCTGCTTTATCCATGTTTCATCCTCTTTTCTTTACATTTTAACATCCCTATTATATATGAAGAAAACGAAAATTTCAAGCATTTATGGTTACTTTTTTTATTTATTGTGCTAACATTGTGGCAAGTTCTTTTTCTTCTTGCGTTAAATCAAAATTTCTACCATTATTTTTTATTAATTCATGTAAATTTTCTACAATTCTTGCTCTTTTTAGCACATCCTCTAATGGAATTACTTCTTTTAAATATTCCTCAATTTTATTATATTGATATTCCATATTGACAAAGTTCTGTTCATTATAATATTGGCTCCACTTTGTAATATATTTGTCTAATTTCTCTATTGACTCTACTTGGTTATCTAAAGTATTATCTACACCTGTTTTTATAGTTTTCATTATAGAATTTTTTCCTTTTTTTATTGTTGATGCTATTCCTTTTTTTATATATCCATGATTTTTAGCCCAATCTATTCCTGTATCTAATAAATCTGAAACAGTATCTATAAGACCACCTTTTTCAACCGCTTTTTTTATTTGTGAAATATTTTCAAATGTCCCTGTTAAGATTCCCAAGGCACTTTTACCTAAATTAGATGCCTCTTCTATAGCAGTATCTACAGCCGCTGAGAAACCTTCAGTTATCAAACTGTTTTTGATATTAATTACTTCGTCTTCTATACAATTGGGCAATAAAATTTTAAGTCCTAAATCAATTCCACCATTTATTGCTTGTCCAAGATTACTTTTTAAAAATGAATTTTGTTCCTTTTCTAAATTATCCGTATTTATGTTGTTGACTAAATTTAATTTATTATTATTCAATATATTTTTATTGTTTTCAATTAAATTATTATTCATTATAAATTCCATTCCTTTCTCGCTTCGCTCAAAGGCACGCTTAGTAATGAAAAGTTTTTATTTTCTTTCAAACTAATTCTCCTTTTTATTATTTATTAATTAAATTTAATTAATTTTCTATTTATTATAAAACTATCAAATATTTCTTTTGTATGACTGGTAAATTTTCCCAAAATTACATGTGTTTTCATATTATTTTTTTATTAATTTTCCCTACCTTTGTTTTTGTCAAATTGTTTTTCTTTCTTTTTTGTTTTTTGTTTTAAAACTTAGTTTTTTGTTTTTTCCCTAGCCTTTTTTTCTTTATAAACTTTTCGGCTCTTAACAAATATTTTACTAAATAACAAAATTGGTTTAAATTGTTCTTTCATATTATTTTTCTCAATTTATTAATATTTTATTTTCCTTAAATTTTTCTCAAATTATTTTTTGAATATTTTTTGAATATTTTTTTATTTTTTGCTTTTTGTATTACTTTTAATACAGAAAATATATTTTTTTATTGAATATTTTTTTATTTTAAAAATTATTATTTATTTATTTTTTTATTTTTTTATAATTTATAATTTTATTATCAAATATTTTTTTATTATTTATTTTTTTATTTAATTAAATTATTATTTATTGTGTTTTTTGTCTTTTTGCTGTTGTATTGTTTTTGCTAAATATCTGAAATACCTTAACATTATTTTGTTTAAATCAGATTGGTTTTTTATTCCTTTGGGGTTGTCTTTTTGGTTTCTATTCTTTTTTTAATCCAATAACAAAATTTATCCATTTTTGGTAACCCCTAGTTTTTTTCATTTTTCTTTTTTCTATTTTTGTCAAAAATATCTATAAATTCTTTCTTTTGAAATATTTAATTTGAAAATTTTAAAAATATCTGCATTATTAATAAAAAATTTTTTTACTATTTTATTTTCGTATTTATTTTTAATATTTTACTATTTTAATATTTTCGTATTTTTTTGACTTTTTGTGTTTCTTGATTTTAAATTTTGTTCATAATTATTTTTAAAAATTTTTATATTTATAAAAATTTTCTATTTAATTTTTAATATTTTTATTAAATTTTTTTTATTATTTTTAAAAATTTTTTTTTTATTTTTGAATTAATAATTTTTGCGTTGGAATTTATTAATAAATTATAATATTTGTCATAATGTAATTCACCTAAAATGGTAAAATCTTCAAACATGAATTTCAAAATTCTCTTGCTTATAGACATTTCATTTTGTTTATTAAATACTATTTTTATGTTGTCTTTTTGGATTTTGCTTGTTTTTATTGTTTCTTCTATTATTCGTTTTGTCTCGCTAATCCCTAATAGATTTGCTTCTACCATTAAGATAATTTCATCCGATTTTTCTAAAATTTCAGTTTTTTTGCATGCTTCATCAGTATCAACAATTATATAATCATATCTGCTAAAAAAACCATCAAAATATATTTTTTTATTATTTAATTTTATTTTTTCATTATTTTTTTGTTTTTCAAAATTAATTAATAATAAATCAATATATTTTTTTAATTTAATTATATTATTATCTTCTTCTTTAAATTTTTTTCCTAATATTATTTTCAAATTATTTTTATTTTCTTCTAAATTAATTAATAATATTTTTTTATTTTTATTTATTAAACAAAAAATTATTGAAAAAATTGTTTTGCCAATTTTGGGTGCTCCAATTATTGTTATTATTTTTTTATTTTTTTTATTTTTTTCTTTTTTAATTAATTTAATAAATTTTTTATTTAATTTATTTTTTATTATTTTTCTTCTATTTGTTTTGTTTATTTCATTATTAATATTTTCATTATTTTTAATACTATTAATCATTTCTTTAATTGTTATTTCATTGTTATAATAAATATTATTTATTCCTTTTGAAATTAAAAATTCTTCTAATTCTTTTTTTCTTTTTTCTAAAAAAATTATTATTTTAATTTTTGAATTTTTAAAAGTAATTAAATTAATAAATTCATAAATATTAAACTGTCCTGGAATAATGCTGCTAAGTATTAAAAATTCAATGTTTTTGTTGTTTTCTAAAACCTCAAGAACTGCTTCTTGATATTGAATATCTTTTCCAATTATTTCCAATTCTTTTTTTAGTAATTTACCTATTTCTTCATTTCCTAATGCTGTAATACCTTTCATTTTTACCTCTTTTATTTTTCATTTATTATTTCTTTTTCATAATCTGCACACTCTATTTTGGTTAGAATATGCTCATCTCCTGCAAATAATAAACTTTCTCCTCTTTTTAATGAACGTATTTCTACTTTTTCCTTTTCTGATAAATTTGTATATTCACTTAATATTGAAATATTTTCTTCCTCCAATGAAAAGAAAGCTTTATTACTTGAATTATTAATTATACTTTTACCATATGTCCCATTTTCAAGGCTAAATAAATCTGATATGTCTTGTGTTATTGCTACAGAACTTCCTCCATATTTTCTTATTGTTTTAAATATTTTATAAATAAAACTTGCAACATTTTTATTTGATGTAATTCCTATTAATCTCCATACTTCATCCAAGTAGATTATTTTTTTGTTTTTTCTATTTTCTTTAATTTTGTCCCAAAATAAATCAACAAATAAATACATTCCATATTTTAGATTTTCCTCGCCCAACTCATAAATATCTGCTATTATTAATTTATTATTTAATTCAATATTTGTATAATTATTAAAAAATTTTAACGATCCCTTTACAAAAGGAATTAATTTTATTTGCATTTTTCTTGTTTTTTCATCTGCTCCTAAAATATTATATAAATCCTCTAAAATAGGCATATCATCACTTTGTTTAAATATTGGTTTTATATTTATTTTATTTTTTTCATTTTTATATAATGTATTATCATCAAATGTTATTCCCTTTTCGTTGTAACACTTAATTATTTTTTCTTCTAAAATTGCTTTTTCTTCTTCATCCATATTTCCAAATATTAAATTAAAAAATCCTATTAATTTACTTATCTTTGTAGCCAGAAAGCCCTTTTCATCTTCTATAGAATCTTGTCTAATATCTAAAACATTTAAATATGTCTCAGTTGATGGACCTATTTTTATTATTGTTCCTTCTAAATTTTTAGCAATATTATCATATTCTCTATCTGGATCTATTACATATTGTTCTATTCCTAATAGATAATATCTAATTATTTGTAATTTAATAAAAAATGATTTTCCTGATCCACTTGTTCCAAATACACACATATTAGCATTTTTGTATTTATTTTCATTATATTTATCAATAAAAATTAAAGAGTCGTTATATATATTTGTTCCATAAAGAATTCCGTTTTCATCAAAAATTGCTGATGATATAAATGGATATGTACAAATAATTCCAGAGGTTAAAACATTTCTTTTGGCTGCTGGTTTCAATAATTTATTATTTTCCATAAATGGCATACACGTTATTAATATTTGTTCTTGCCTAAAATTTGCTCTTCTCGTTTGCATTCCTGTACTTTCTATTATTCCTTCGATTTTATTTAATAAATAGTCTAGCTCTTTTTCATCTTTTGAAAAAATATCTATATAAATATATAAAAAATAAATATCCTCATTATTTACTTGAATTTCTTTTCTTATATATTTTGCATCATTATATGTAAATGCGGCTATATCAATGTCCATATTGTTTGTTTTTCCATCTTTCAAATCCACCCCAATATTTGCAATGTGATAACTTAGATTTCTGATTGTTTTATATGCATCCTGTTTTTCATAAAAACAGGAAATATTCATATTAATATTTGTATCAATTATTTTTTGTAGAATTAATTCTGTATTTTCTCTATTATAATTTACAATTATTATTCCTGAATAATATGTTCCATCTATTTCTATATTTTTGGGATTTTTTGTATTTATATACGCAGGAGCAATTTCATCCTTTTTGGTAAATATTCCTTCTATTTTTTTTATTATTTTTTTCATATTTTATTTAATTCTTTTCTTGTATTAAAAAATGAATTAATTATTTTTTCCACCTCCTCTTTTTCTTCAAATTGAATTACTTTGTTTCCACAGCGTGAAAGACTTTCTTTAATTTTAAAATATTTTTCATTTAATTTATCACAATATATTTTTTCTAAATTTTCATTTATTTTTTGTTTTTTATTTTCGGGATTTTCTCTAATTAGAATATAAAAATTTTTAGATGAAGATTTTCTTTTTTTATTAATTTCTTGAATATAATTAATATAATTATTTGAAATATTTTTTATTTTTTCATTTTTATTCAAATAATTTTTTTGAATTTTCAAAATATGGTTGGATAAATCTTCTTTATTACTTTGAATTAAAATTTGAATATCAAAATTACACGTTTTTAAAAA
>CAZTBY010000005.1:0-5086 GCA_964612395.1 uncultured Clostridium sp.
TTGGTGAAATATCTCTTAATACTTCACCTAGTCCCTCGTTTACGAACCAATCATAAGAATCTTTTTGAACTTGAATTAAGTTTGGTATGTCAATAAAGTCTCCGATTCTTGCGAAAGTCTTTCTTGTTGCTTTTTCGTAATTAATGTCTGTTAACAAAATAAATCAACTCCTTATTTTTTATTCGAGCATAATTTATATCTCAAGAAAGTCCCTCTTAATTTAAAGTGTATTATTAGTTAAAAAATATTCTGCTCTTTAAATATTTTTTAACTAATACCTTTACTAAAAATTAATTCCTCTTTCTTAATATTTCATTTGCTAAAATAGTGCTTTCCCAAAACGCAACAAAAAAGTGTAGTAATATATTGCTATATTAGGCTATTTAAAGCCTCTCTACACTTTTTATTAAGTTATAAATTATTTAACTTTTACTTACACTTTTCACTTTTAAAAAATCACCATTTCTATTTAAATAGTTTACATAGTTTCGCGCTTCACGAATAATATGTGCTTTATTATAATACCATAAATTGCTAGTGCTTGTCAAGTATTTAAATAAAATTTTTATAACCTTTTGTTACTTTCGTTTGTATTGGAAAATTATACATATTTTTTAATTTTTTATTCTTGTAACTTAAATATTCCTCCTTTTATTTTTATGCCTTCATTTTTAAATTTAATTTCATGTTCTGTTTCTATGTTTTCCCAAAAGTTCGGTTCTTCGTTTAGATTATCTGTTGTTTTAATTGCCTTAAATCCCGCTTCTTTAAAGTATTCCAAGCTTTCTCTAAATAGCTCATCATCATCTGTTTTGAAATAAATTTCTCCTTTTGGTACTAAAAATTGTTTATATTTTTCAAGTTGCCTTGTGTGTGTTAATCTTCTCTTTTTATGTCTTGGCTTTGGCCAAGGGTTACAAAAGTTTATATATATTCTTTCAATACTATCATTTTCATCTAAAATATTGTTTATTTCTTCAACATCATATCTTGTTAAAGCTAAGTTTAAAACTTTTTTATCTTCAAATTCTTCTATTATATTTCTATTTGCCATTCCTAAAATTGCATCTATTAAATCTATTGCAATATAATTTATATCTTGGTTTTGTTTAGCAGCTTTCTTTACAAAAAAGCCCTTTCCACATCCCAACTCTAAATAAATATGCTCATTTTCATTATTAAAAAACTCTTTCCATCTTCCCTTATAATCTTCTGGCTTTTGCACATAAAAATAACTTGCCAAAAGTTCCTCTTTAGCCCATGGTTTATTTCTAATTCTCATTATTCTTGCTCCTTACTTTTCTATTATAAATTATGTTTTACAAAATTTCAATTCTTTTAATTAAAATATTGACAAATTAGAAAAATAGTGTTAGAATATAAATAGCTTGACCGAAGAGAGTTCGTATGAACGTTTGTTCATGAAGATGTGTTGACCACACATCTTTTTTTATTTTAAAAGGCGGTTGACCAGACCACCTTTACTAGCTATGTACTAGTTTTGAGAGTTTTGGTCATTTGTTTCGTTATTACTAAGCAATAGCAATACTATCAAACGCCAAATAAGTTCGTATGATGACACGTTTGCTCACCTCCTTTATCAAAGATTTCCTCTGTAAAGGATGTAGACATTATATATTGTATTTTTTTTGTCAATATTTCAATTGAAAAATTATAGTTTTTCAATTGCATTTTTCATTTTTTTATAGTATATTATAATTAATTGAAAGTGAGGGATTTTATGGTTTTAGATGATGTTATTAAAATTGCTAAAGATGCTCGAAAAAATGCTTATGTACCATATTCGCATTATTATGTTGGTGCTGCTCTAGTTTGTAAGAACGGCAAGGTTTATTCTGGTTGTAACATTGAAAATGATGGCATAATGTCTATTTGTGCTGAAAGGGTTGCTTTTACTAAGGCTATTTCGGATGGAGAACGTAATTTTGATTATATCGTTGTTTGCTCTGGACCTGAATTAGATTCTTTGGGAGACTGCTCTCCTTGTGGATATTGCAGACAATTTATGCATGAGTTTGTAGACAAAAACTTTAAGATATACCTATTAGATGAAAATGACGAAACTCATGTTTACCACATTGATGATTTGCTTCCTCATTCATTTAAATTATAATTTAAAAGGTGGAGCGCTCCACCTTTATTTTACATATTCATTTAATGGTTTAACTCTATAATTTAATTCTCCAAATTTATCTGTTGTAACGTATCCTGGAACACTATTTATTACATCTGGAATACGGTTAACTATAGATGCACATGTAAGCTCTACTGTTGCAGGTCTTGCAACTACTATTGTAGTATCTGGTTCTCCATATATTGTCCATTCATTTTTATCATAATCTTCCTTAGAGTATACTTTTCCTATACATTCTGTTTCAAGTGTTATTCCTTCTTTTGTTGTTGTTGTAACAACTGCACTCATTCCTGTTGCATCTCCTGCTTTTACTGTCATACCAAGTGTTGAAGAATATATATCTTCTTTATATGTTTGTGGCACTGTTTTTTGTGTTTGTCTTTCAACTGTTAATCCTAGTTTTGAACATAACCAACCATTTACATTCCACATATATGATGGTAAATAATTTCCAGATTCAATAACTTTTTGTCTTTCTTCATCACTAATTTTATCTACTGAAGCGACTTCTTTTTCAAATGCTTCCATTGTAAGTCCTGAACCATGTGCTTTTGCTAGTGCAATTCCATAATCTTCAACATTATAGCTTGAACTTCCTTTTATTTTTGTAATTTTATGTGTTGATCCTGCAATTGAACTAATTAATTGTCCCCAATAAATATCTTGGTATCCACTACCTGTAATTGTGCAACCTGTTTGTTTTGCCATTTCATCTAATTCTTTTGTAATGCTTGGGTTTGAGTTTGCTGGGTAAAATGCTTCTTCACATGTTGTAATTGCATTTATTCCGAGTTTTGCACAAAGCATTAATGCATCTTTTACATCAGTTATTAAGCTCATTGTTGTAACTATTGCTATATCTGGTTTTGTTGTCTTTAACATTTCTTCTGCATTTTCTAATGCTGTAACTTTAATTCCTTTTTCTTCTCCTCCTATTAATTCTCCTATATCTTTACCTACTACCGCTGGGTTTACGTCTATTGCTCCAACTACTTCAGCTCCTTTTTCATAAACATAGCGCATAGTATATACTGCCATTTTTCCTGTACCAAATTGTACTACTTTTACTTTTCTTTCCATAACTTTCCTCCTTCTAAAATTTTATACCTAGATTATACACCAAATAATAAAAAATATACAATATTTTTTTTGTAAAATTTTCAAAATTTTTAGCAAATTTATTGACATTTTCGCTAATATATTGCATAATAAAGTATGTTCTTATGTTCGAAAATTCGTTCAAGAGCATATTTTTATTTTTAGGATGTGATTTTTATGTCAAAAGTCGATGTAGTTTTAGGCGCATTTTATGGTGACGAGGGAAAAGGTAAAATTATTGATTACCTAGCAAAAGATGCAGATATTGCTGTAAGGTTTTCAGGTGGTAGCAATGCTGGTCATTCTATTGAAGTTGATGGAAAAAGGTTTGCTTTTCACTTAATACCTTCTGGTATCTTTAACAAAGGAACATTAGCTGTTATAGGAAATGGAGTTGTTGTTGATCCAAAGCTTTTACTTGATGAAATGCACGAATTAGAAAAAAATGGTGTTTCAACAGAAAACCTATATATTAGTGAAAAAGCTCATATTGTTCTGCCTTACCACATGGAAATGGATAGACTTCTAGAAGAATGTCGTGGTTCTGGAAAAATAGGAACAACAGCAAGAGGAATTGGCCCTGCATATTGTGATAAACATGAAAGATGTGGAATTAGAGCCGAAGACTTTATTAGTGATAGATTTGAAGAATTATTAACAATTAATGTTAATAACAAGAATAAAATTTTTGAAATGTATGGTCACCCTACATTTGATGCAAAAAAAATTTATGAGGAATACAAAAAATATGCTGAAATTTTAAAACCACATATTATAGATACAATAAGCTTATTACATAATGCTTTAGAAAATGGTAAGAAAATTTTATGCGAAGGTGCACAAGCTACTTTATTAGATATAGATTTTGGTAGTTACCCATTTGTTACATCTTCAAATCCTACAATAGGTGGTGTTTGCACAGGTACTGGTATTGGTGCAAAAGATATTGGAGAAGTTTATGGAGTTTCTAAGGCATATTCTTCACGTGTTGGTAGTGGACCATTTGTCACAGAGCAAAATAATGAAATTGGTGATACCATAAGAGAACTTGGTCATGAGTATGGTGTTACCACAAAAAGACCTAGAAGATGTGGTTGGATAGATTTAGTTGCTTTAAAATATGCTGTTAGATTAAATGGTATTACAGCATTAGCAATTAACCATCTTGATACTATTGGTAAATTGCCAGAATTTAAAGCATGTATCGCTTATAATCATAACGGAGAAATAACAACAGACTTTTCTACAAATATTGATTTCTTAAATAATTGTACAGCAGTTTATGAAGATTTTGAGGGTAACTTTGGCGATATAAGTAATTGTAAAACAAGAGGTGAATTACCTGAAAAAGCTCAAAATTATTTAGCTAGAATCGAAGAAGTCGTTGGTGTTCCAGTTAAATTTATTGGAACAGGTGCTGGTCGTGATGCAATAATTGTTGAATAAATTAAATGCCTCAGTTTAAACTGAGGCGCTTTTTTATTCAAATACCTTTCTATAATAATCATTGTCTAAAATCATTGTTGACATTTTAAATTTTTGATATATAATTTTGCTTATTTGTTCTACATATCCATCTGGAATTTCTACTCCCTCATTAGGTATGAATGTATCTTGTACTGTGCTGTATCTTCCTTTGTCTGTTATAAAGCTTCTATCTGAAAATATTACTATTTGTTCTTTGTTGTTTGATAATATATCATTTCCCATTAAAAGCCTAGAATCATATTCTACTCCAAATAGATTTAATACTGTTGGTAATACATCTAAGCTTGAACACACCTTTTCAACCTTCACAGGTTCTTTCATACTTCCACTCTATATTAATAGAGG
>CAZTBY010000005.1:5096-32389 GCA_964612395.1 uncultured Clostridium sp.
GTCTCTTTCGTAATTTGAAAGTTCATTTAATTCTGATAATGTTAACCCATATGGATAGTGGTCTGGGCTTATTACAATTACTGTATCTTCTAATTTTCCTGCCACTTCCAAATCTTGAATTAATTTTCCAACTGCTTTATCTAACTCTATTTGCGTTGCCAAATATGCTTTTGCCTTATGTGAATATGGCAAGTTTTTTACTTGTTCCCAGTTTCTAGCTACCATGCTGTTTTCTTTAGTTGTATAATTTAAGTGCCCACTAACTGTCATATAATATGCTAAAAAATTATCATTGTTTATATAGTCTTGGGTTGTAACCTCAATGGTTTCATAATCGCTATTAGGCCAAAGGCTGGTATTCATTCTATCTTCTAAACCTGTTCCTACTGCCAAATATGAATCATAGCCCATGGTTTTAATATATTTATCTCTATGATAATATGTTGCTGTATGGTCATGGTATGCATTAGTTGAATATCCAAGCTTTTTAAATACATTTGCATATGAATATGGTATATAATGATTTTGCACCATATAAATACTCCAAACTCCTTCTTTTGGAATTAATGAAGTATCTGTTATATATTCTCCATCTGCTGTACTTACTGGAAATAGCGGGGTATAGAAATTATCGAATTGGAAACCTTCATTATATAATTTATAAAGGTTTGGTGTAATGTATTCTCTTATTGCAACATTGCTTAACCCTTCTGCAACAAATACTACTAAGTTTTTTCCCTTAAACATTCCCGTATATTCATTTTGCTCTGATGGAATTTGATTTTCAAAGTATTCATGCATTTGTTTTATGCTTTCATCTGTTTCATTTGCAATTAAACTTTCAAAATCAATTTCTGTAATATTGTATTTTGTTTCTTCTTTAATTGCATCTTCAGGAAGCGAATTTACTTCAATTGAAACATTTTCTTCAAAGCCTAAAAGCAAGCGTTCTAAATCTAGTTTCATTGTAGTAAATATACCCATCCTATTTGCTGTAACTTTCGGTACGTGTACATTATAGTATAAATTCTTATTTGAATTTATACCTTTTGTATTAATTGTATTTATGCAAAGGATTCCTATTCCATATATTATTACAATACTAAATAGTTTTATTAGTATATTTTGTTTAGTATCCTTTTCGAACTTTAAAACTTTAGTTTCATGTAGTATTATTAGTATAATAACTGGCAAAAAGATAATTACAAGACCAAACCAGTTTTGTGCCATCTCATCTAAGATTGTGGTCATAAATTCTGTAACCTGCCCACCATTTACAATTGAATAGAATGATAATATTGCTTCATAAATTTTATAATATACAAGTTGTGCTCCACCAACAAAACATATTCCAATTGTTAAAGTATATGAAATTATAACATTTACTTTTCTTCTAAATATTGAAGCTATTACGCTCAAAAAAATTGCAAATGGAGATGATAAAAGTATTATCATTAATGCTGTTTTAGGAAAGGCTTCAAAAATAAGTCCTGAAAGTATTAATTCTTCGTATATTATAAACGCTAACCAAAATATTAATTCTCTTATTGTTTTCTTGTTTTCTACATTATTTTCCATAAATTCACCTATGGTGTATTATACACCATAGGTGATGTTATTTACAAGTACTCTTTAAAAAAATGCATATTCGAAGAATAATTTAAAAAGCATAAAAATGTCCACAATTTATCCACAGATAGTGGATAAATTGTGGTTTGTTTTATTTCTTATTTTAGTTTTATTAAAACTGCTATACTTTCTACCATTTCAATTACACCTGTAATTAATAAGAATAGCCCTGCTATAACTGTTACTGAGAAAACTGTTGTAAGTGGTTGAACTAACATATATACACCTAGTGCTAATGTTAAAATTCCTGAAATTAGTACCCATACCCAGCCTTTTTCATCAACACTTTTTACACTAATTGAAAATTGTATTTTAATTATACTCTTTATAATTATCCAAATAGATACAATACCTACAAGAATAGTTGCAATTAAATGTGCATTAATTAAAACAACAAATGCAGCAATTATTTCTAACATTCCTTCAACAAGTGCATTGCTATACAATTTTTGATCTTTTTCCATTGCTATATAAAGTATTACACTATAAGCTCCATCAATTAGTAAACATATTCCTAAAATTGTCATTATAGAACTTAACATAGTTTCTGGTTTTATCATTAATAATATTCCTATGAAAGTCATAATTGCTGCACTAAGTATTGAACGTCTTTCGTATTTTTTTACGTATTCTAGTATCATTTTTTCTCACCTCTTTTCTTTAGTTTATCTTTTAATAAATTTATTTTAGTATAAATTTTTGAACTTAAATTAAACGACCAATTTATAACTGGGTTGTAATTAATATACATCTCGTTTATAAATTCCATAAATACTGGATTAAAACCTTTTTTAAATTTATATACTCCGGTATTGTGGGTCTTTTTCACTTTTGAAACCTGATACTCCCCTAAAGTCATACCAATTACAATGTTCTTCCATTGCCCATTTTATCATTTCCCATTGTATTAAATAGTTTGGCATTAGGTTTCTATGTTTATTTGAACTTCCTCCATACAAGTACCACACTTTGTCTCCATAATATATTGGAAGTGTTGCAGCTATTGGTTCTCCTTCATATTCTGCAATATAAACTCTTGCATGTTCTTCTCCCATTTCATCATAAATTTTTTGAAAATAT
Source organism: uncultured Clostridium sp. (assembly GCA_964612395.1). Taxonomy (GTDB): domain Bacteria; phylum Bacillota; class Clostridia; order TANB77; family CAG-508; genus UMGS1781. The sequence continues at coordinate 7,806 of CAZTBY010000005.1, forward strand.
GATAATGGTCTTATGAAGAAATCATCTCTTGAACCAGTTGTTCTCATTATATCATAAAATATAGATAAATCATCTCTTGTTCCAATTCTTATTTTTACGCCTTTTCTTCCTGCAAGTCTAATATTATATCTTGTTTTTGATTCAAATGATTGCAAAAGTTCTTCTTCTGTTTTATTTCTTAAGTCTAACCTAAATACGTACTTTGGTTGTAACACTTGGCTTATGTCCTTTATGTTTTTCTTTGTTTTATATCCAAGTTCTGTTATTATATTCTTAAACTCTTCATCGCTTTCTAATACATCTGGGTCTAGTCTAAATATAAATGCTCTATATTTTTTTGCTATTTCTCCGTGCTTTTCTTGTAAGTTCCTGAAGTGTTTCCTTATCATGTGGGTCACACACAAAACCTCTTGGTGCATACATTATGTGCCTATCTACAACTGGCACTTTTCTAAGCAAAAGGCTCATTGTTCCCTTTATATTGCCAGTTTCATCTTTGACCATTATGAACTCTTTTTTCCACTCTGTTTTTACTTCTGCCCATTCTGGTGTTTGCATAAAATTTGTTTTTGGGTTTGTCTGTAAAAATTCTTTTAATTCTTTATCCATGTTTTCTCCTCTTTTTATACATTTTTTAACATATCATACAATTTATGTACTGGTAACCCCACTACTGTAAAGAAGTTTCCTTCAATTTTTTCTATGTGTACTCCAAATGCACTTTGTGCTGCATAGCCTCCTGCTTTATCATATGGTTTATCCTTATCTACCCAAGCTTCTATTTCCTCTTCTGTCATCTTTTTGAAATAAACATCTGCTATATCATAATCTAATTGCTCTTTGTATTCTCCGTTCTTTTCTGAAATTACACAAATACTTGTAATTACCTGATGTTTTTTTTCATTTAAATCTTGTAGCATTTCAATTGCTTGCTCTCTTGTGTGCGGTTTTCCATATATTTTGTTTCCTTCAATTACCATTGTATCTGAACCTATAACTGCTCTATCTCCTTCATTTGCTGTTTCATCAAATACGGATTTTGCTTTAATATGTGCAAGCCTTTTTGATTGTTCCTCTATACTGAGTCCTTCTTTAAAAGTTTCATCACTGTTACTTGGTTTTATATCAAATTTAAAACCAATCATTTCTAATAGTTCTCTCCTTCTGGGTGATTCGGATGCTAAAATTATTTTCATTTCAAATCACATTCCTTTCGTTAGGTTATTATATCATAAAGTGTTATTAAAAAACAAGGCAAAGCTAACTTTTTTGCTTTGCCTTGACATTTATGTTATGAAAGAAGTTATAACAATTTCACATGCCCGTTTTGGGTAGTTTCATCACCTCCTTTTCTGTTTTTATTTCTGTATAAGATGTTTTTTCTGGAGGCTTTACTTCTTCAGTTTTATCTTGTTTTACTTCTTCATTATTTTTTATTTGGTCAATTTCTAATTCTGTTTTTGGAATTTCATTTTCTACTATTTCATCTTTTTGCAGATTATTTACTTTTACTGTTGTTTCTTCATTTAATCTCAAGTCTACTTCAATTACTTTTTCATACATTTCATATCCTTCTAATGTTTCTACTTCGCGTATGTAGTATTTACCTGGCAATAAATTCTCTATTACAATTTTGCCTTGTTCGTCTGTTACTAAGTTTGCATATATTATTTCCTGCTTTTCATTTAGAAGTTCAAATTTTACGCCTGGCAAAACTTTTTTTGTTTCTTGGTCTTGTTTTATAATTATAATTTTACTAGAATTTTCAAAATAGTATTCCATTTTTGTTCCTGTTCCATCTTCGTATATACTTCCTGTTACTGCAACATTTTGTAATTTACTATTTCCAGAAAGTCCTATCATTACAGGTTTTGTAGCTACTTTACCTTTGGCTACAATTGTAAAGTTTCCGTTTTTTTCTAAATTTAGAACTGGAATTAGAATTTTGAATTTTTCATTATTTTCAAATGATTTCTTCTCGTTATTATTAATATCTGTAATTTTTAAACCCTCTACAATATCTCCTGATAGGCTTATATCATAACTTTTTAGCCCTGCTGATGCAGTTACTGTAAATATTTTTGAAACATACTTACTATCTATTGAGTCTGTTTGCCATACTGTGTTATCTGTACTTATCTTTAAAGTGCTACTTTGCTTTACTTCATTACTTGTTCTTGCCTTATTTACTATTTGCTTTAATGCATTTAATGTTCTTTCGCCTGCAGCTCCCCCTAGAGCTTTATAGCTATTTGGATCCCTTCCATATACTGAGCAATAAACTGCTTGTCTTGTTGCTAAATATGCTTCTTCTTTTGTTTTACAACCTAATTCTTCTGGTGTTTTATATGGATATCCATTTACTATTGTTCTCCAAACTTCCATGTTTGTTATTCCATTATCAACATTTACATCATATGAAAAGGTTTCAGTTGCACCATCTAATTCTAAATTTAAACAATATACTGGATTTTCAATCCCATCCTTTTCATATGCGAGTGGAATACATGTTAAGTCTACTCCATTCCTTTCTAGTAAATTATTGTATCGTGTTTTTCCATATACTGTTACTTTATTGCTTGTTGCTAAACTTATGCAAGGCAATAAGATATTTACTAATATTATTAGTATCATTATAAAAACTATACTTTTTATTTTGTTCATTTTCATTTCCTTTCTTTTTTATATTTTTTCTATTGCTTGTACGCAAAGTCTTTTATTTGGTCTATTCCTTACGCATGTTATTAATGTAATTCTATTATCTTCTGTTTCTTTTAAATATGACCAGTCTGTTTCATCAATTACGGTTGACAAAATTATTTCATACACTTTTGTTCCATATTGTGTTTTATAATATATTTCATCTCCAAGTTTTAAATCTTTAACTTTTTCAAAATAATTAATTGGATAGCCGTCTGTTATGGGCTGCTAAGCCTACATTCCCTTTCCAAAATGCCGTTTTGGTAAAATGCCCTACGTATTTTTCCATAACTTCTTGTGTTGTATCTTGTGCTATTGGAGCAATTAAATTGATTTTTGGTATTTCAACTTGCCATAGCTCTAAATTTGTATAATTTATATTAAAGAAGGTTTCAAATTCCGTATCTTTATCCACTTCTAATATTTCTTCTATTTTTGTTTCTTTGCTTGTGCATTCTTCTGTTAATCTGCTATTTTGCAGGCTTTCATATGCTAAGTTTACAGTAGTTAATACAAATACTACTAAAACTGTTATTATTAAGCTCACAGTAAATCTTGTGTAATTTCTTATACACATCACCTCTTTTCACTATGAAATTCTGTTTTCTTTTTGGATTTTTCAAGAATAAAAGAACTTTATTCTTTCCTTAGAAATTATTTTGAAACTGCTTTCGCAATTAAAGACATAATTATTCTAGCATATTTTTTTCTATTTGTAAAGAAAAATCGTTCGACAAATTATTGCAAAATTCGACAATAATCTTGTTATATTTTAAAAATCTCACAATTTTTTATAAAACAAGAAAAACAAGACCATTTTTCTTGTTTTTCTATTCTCTTTCTTCTTCATTTTGTTTTGTTTCTACATGTTTCTGCATTGCATATTCTTGTGCTACCTGGTTAGTTTTTTCTGTTAGTGCTTCATCTCTTAGTGCTTCTCTGATGCTTCTTCTTGATGCTATTTCTCCTGTTGTAAGAGCTTGAGTTTGTTTTCTGTTTTTGTCTGCTAAAAATTCTTGTATTGTATAATATCCTTTATCTATTAAACTCATTTTCAAGTCTGATTTTCCTCGTGCTTGTTTTAAAATTTTTCCTGTTTCTTTTGCTGATTTATACATTGCTACTTGCTCACTTAAACTTAAATCACTCTTTTTTAAATTTCTTAAGTCATACTCTACCTCTGGAGTGTTTGGGGGGAGTTCTATTTTTTTATTTGTGTTATTTGCATTTTTGCATAATTCTAAATAGCTTCTAAGCTGTTCCTCATTTTCGCTAAGTGCCCTTACTATTTTCATGTCGTATGGGTAATTTGTAATACTACTTAAGTTATATTTTTCGTGTATACCCTGTACTTCATTGTCTTCTGGCTCTAGGCTTATCTGTGTCACACTATTTACCCCATCTAAGTTATAAATTACGTCTATGCTTTCAGGGTTAATTACAACTTTCTCTACTGTTTTGCTCATTTTTCCTCCATTTCTTTTGTAAAAAAACATAATACTTCTATTTATAAGTGTAGCATATTAAAAAAATTTTTTCAATATTTTTTACTTTTTTTGTTGACTTTTCTTGTTTTGTTATATATTATTAGCATGTTATGGAGGTGTTTTTAAATGTTATCTGATATTGAAATTGCACGGAAATGCTGAAATGTTTAATATTACAGAAATAGCAAAAGAAATTTGTATTGATAAACAATTTTTAGAACCTTATGGAAATTATAAAGCTAAAATTGATTTGAATATACTAAATAATTCAAATAAAAAAAGTGGCAAGTTAATTCTTGTTACTGCTATTAACCCCACACCTGCAGGGGAAGGAAAAACTACTACTACAATAGGGCTAGCAGATAGCCTAAAAAAGCTTGGAAAGAAACCAATTGTAGCCTTAAGAGAACCTTCTTTAGGACCTGTTTTTGGAATTAAAGGTGGTGCTGCCGGAGGTGGATATGCTCAAGTTTTACCAATGGAAGATATAAATTTGCATTTTACAGGTGATTTTCATGCTATTGGTGCTGCAAATAATTTACTTGCAGCTATGATAGATAATCATATTTTTCAAGGTAATAAATTAAATATTGACCCTAATAAAATTACCTGGAAAAGATGTGTAGATATGAATGATCGCCAGCTTAGATTTGTTGAAGATGGACTTGGCGGTGAAAAAAATGGTGTCCCTCGTAAAGATGGCTTTGATATTACTGTTGCTTCTGAAATAATGGCTGTTTTTTGCTTAGCCTCTTCCTTAGAAGATTTAAAAAAGCGTTTATCTCGTTTAATTATTGGATATACCTTTGATAATAAACCAATTACAGCTGGAGATTTAAATGCTCAAGGAGCTATGACAGCACTTTTAAAAGATGCTTTAAAACCTAACTTAGTACAAACATTAGAACATACACCAGCCATTGTACATGGTGGACCATTTGCTAACATTGCACATGGATGCAACTCCGTTATTGCTACCAAAATGGCTATGAAACTTGGTGACTACACTGTTACTGAAGCTGGTTTTGGTGCTGATTTAGGAGCAGAGAAATTTCTAGATATAAAATGCAGGTTGGCAGGTTTAAAACCAGATGCCGTTGTAATTGTTGCAACAGTTAGAGCCCTAAAAATGCATGGTGGTTTAAGTAAAGAGAACTTAAACACAGAAGATTTAGTTTCCCTAGAAAATGGTATTCCAAACCTTTTGCGACATGTTTCAAATATTAAAAATGTATACCATCTTCCATCTGTTGTTGCAATAAATAAATTTCCAACAGATACTCAAGATGAGATAAAATTAATCGTTAATAAATGTAAAGAACTTGGTGTTAATGTTGTATTATCTGATGTTTGGGCTAATGGTTCTGAAGGTGGTTTAGATCTTGCAAAAGAAGTAGTAAGTCTTTGTGATGAACCAAATAATTTTGAATTTAGCTACGAATTACAAGATACAATAGAAAATAAGATATCAACTATTGCAAGAAAAATATATGGTGGAACAGGTGCAAAATTTTTACCAGGAGCTTTAGATGATATTAAACGTATAACAGATTTAGGTTTTGGTAATCTCCCAATCTGTATAGCAAAAACTCAATATAGCTTTTCAGATGATTTAACCAAACTTGGTGCTCCAACTGATTTTGAAATTACAATAAAAGAAGTTAAAGTTTCAGCAGGGGCTGGCTTTATAGTAGCTTTAACCGGCTCAATTCTAACAATGCCTGGTCTTCCAAAAGTTCCTGCAGCTGAAAAAATTGATGTTTTACCAAATGGAAAAATTGTAGGATTGTTTTAAGAAAATTTTAGAGAAGTTCGTGTATTGAACTTCTCTAAGTTTTATTTATAGGTTCTAAAAAATAATCCATTATCCCTACATATATACCCCAAGCAAGTTTACTTTGATATTCCTCTTGCTCTAAAAGGGCTTTTTCTTCTGGGTTTGATAAAAAACCGCATTCTACTATTGCTGTTGGTATTTCCACATGTTCAATTATATAAACATTTTCTATTTGTAAAGATTCTCTTTTATTTTCTTTATCTATTGTCTGATTTAATCCACTTTGTAAGCTTTGTGCTAATTTTTTACTTTGTTCATTTCCTTTTTTAAAAAAAGTCTGCCAACCCCAATATTCATTTTGTGGTATTTTATTTAAGTGTATTGATACAAATATATTTGCTTCAGTTTCATTTCCTATTTTTACTCTGTTTTTTATATCAGATACCTTTTTCTGCCTTAATGTTGTTTTATCCAAGTCGTATATTCCATTTTCATCTGAACGTGTTAATATTACTGTTGCTCCTGCTTGTTCGAGTAATTTTTGTACCTTTAGCGTAATTTTTAAATTTATATCTGCTTCTGATGTATTCTCAACTGTTCCTCCACCGATCTTCTCCGACCATGCCCCGCATCTAGAATTATTACTTTTTTGTTTACTGGAAGTGCAACTGTTTCTTTTAATACATCCTTTGAAATAGGCTTTATTTGAAATGCGATTACGGAAATTAGTAATCCTAATAAAATTATATATATTCTTTTCTTGTTTAACAATAACATAAAACCCCCATAGTTAATTATATGAGGGTTTGTGCTATTTAATTCTTATAATTTAATGTTTTCTTCTATCTATTGCATAACAACTGCCTTTATATTTCTTTGCTATATGTTTAACCTGTGCTCCAACTTCACCTATTTCAAGTACATTAGAAAATCTATCACATTCAACAGAAACAACACCTATTGAAATTGATGTTAGGAAAAAATGTTCCATTTTTCCTTTTCTATTTTGAATTTTTAAATATCCTCTATTGTAGTCTTCTTCTGTGAAGAAATCCCTAACACCTTTATCAAACTGAGCTATAATGTTTTGGCAAATATCTTCATATCCTATACCATTTCCTAATATAGCAACAAAATCGTCTCCACCAATATGTCCAACAAAAACATCACTATTTCCAACATTATTGATATTTTCTAATATAATTTTTGCTGTAAACTTTATTATTTCGTCTCCTTTTAAAAAACCATACACATCATTATATGCTTTAAAATTATCCAAGTCTAAATATAGCACAGTAAAATCTTCATTTCTTGCAAGTCGTTTTTTTAGTTCTGCTTGAATTTGAATATTACCGGGCAAACCTGTTAGTGGGCTAATTGTTCTATTTACTACCAATAGTCTAAATATATTCCTTATTCTGTAATATAAATAATCTAGCCCCATTGATTTTGCGACATAATATTCTACATAGTTTTTTGCTAAACTCATTTTATACTCTTTATCTTCCCTTGAAGATAAAACAATAATTGGAATTATGTTGTTCTCTTCAATTTTTCTTATTTCTGTACATATTTCTATTGTATCTTTTGTTACTGCATCATCATTTATTACGATTAATTGTGGTAAATTGTTAAATATATAGTCTATATTTTTTGTTTCTATTCTTTTGAATTTTAAATTTTTATTCTTTGAAAATATTTTTTTTAATTCTTCTGTTAATTCTTCCTGTTCGTCAATTACATATACTTCTTGAAACATTGGTTTTCTCCTTTTACCCTATACTTGTATATCTGCCTCACGATGCCATGTTACAGCTCTATCTGGTGCTTCTAATGTGTATGCTTCAACATCTACCACTAAATGACCATTTGGAACTTCTACATCAACATCAATATGTTTAGCCTCTTTGCTATATCCAACATAATTTTCATCATATACTACTTGTTGCCCATTTATTGTAATAGTTACCTTTTTAAAACCTGAATCGTGTTCTAGGTCTATACTTAACATATTGCCATGGTTGAGTATTATATCAAACTTTGGTTGGCGAATTCCCCAAGTCAACTGTTCTTCTGTCTGTTCATTTCCATCCACATCAATTGCCTTTATTTTAATTTTATTGGTTCCTCTTTTTCCCTCAATTGTGAATTCCTTCTTTGTTTGACCTTGCTCAACATCCACAACAATTTCTTGATCATCATCCCATGAATACTTAATTTCTTTAATTCCCCTATCTGATGTAACACAAATTGTTATATTACCATCATCATCATTAAAGACTAATGAAATCTTAGGTTTGTTTGGATCTTCTTCTGTAGCATTTTGTGTTGTTATCTCTTGGTCTACCTCATTTACGCTTCCATCCATTCCTGTTGCTCTAACATGTAAAATATTATGGTCTTGAATTGGAATTTCTACTAATCTAACAAAGTCAATTCCACCATTCATGCTATTTTCTTGTCTCTCTACTTCATCATTCCACCAATAAGATATTTTATTAAGTCCTTCATCGTATTTAATTGTAATTCTACACTTGTTTTCTATTGGTTCTATTTTTATACTTGGCCTATTTAAGTTTGCCATTTCTCCGCTATCGTTTTTCTCTCTAATATTTCCATACACAATAGCCCCAACAATTACTATGGCAAAAATAATTATTAGCACTGAAAAAACAATAATGATTTTCCTCATATCTATTAAATTATTACCACCATTCTTTTTAGGCTTATAAGTATTTTCTGTAGATAATATTTGATTCATACTTTTATTTTTCCTTTTTATTTTTATATAGCAAATTATATCACAAAAAAATTGTATTTGTAAATATATTTTTTTATTTATTCACATATTTGTGCTTAAAATTCATATATTTAAGTATGAAGTTTAAAGGAGCTGAATACTATGAATAATAACATTGATGTTTCTAAATTATTAGAAGTTTTATCTAAAATGGATAAAAAAGATTTAGAAGCTGGCATTGCCAAGGCTAACCAGGTTTTACAAAACACCAATAAAAATGATTTTTTAAACCAAATTAATAATAAAAAATAAGGGGATTTTATTGTGAATGATGATTTATCTAGTATTTTAGAAAAGTTAAATATTAATAAAGATAATATTTCGCCAGAAATGATAAATAATATTATGAATATGGTTGGTCAATCTAATGAACAAAGCTCAGATAATTTTAATAACTGTTCAAACAATAATACTTCTCCTGATATTGATATGGAAACAATTTTAAAAATAAAATCTATATTAGATAAAATGAATACTCGTGGAAATAGTCCCCATTCAAAGCTCTTACAAGATTTAAAACCCTATTTAAATGTTAGTAAACAAGGTAAGCTAGACCAATATATGAAAATAGATAGAGCAATGGACTTGTTACCACTTATAGGTGGCGATATCCGAACACCTTTATATAATGATAATCAAGTTTTGCTCTTTTCTCTAATCTCTTTATTATTCTAGAACTATATTTTCATCAATTATTGATGCAAATTTTTTAGTTTCCCCCTTCTCAATTTCTTCTTTTTCAATTTCTTTTACAACATTTGCAATTCTAAGTTGTGGACATTCTATTTTAGGGCTTGCAATTATTGCCTTCATATTACCTTTTGCACCAGCATGTGCTAAACCTCTTAAAGCTCCTAGAACCACTATATTATCCCCTGCAATTACTTCTGCCCCACTGTTTACATCACCTAAAACTACAATACTTCCATCAAATTCTATTTTTTGACCTGAACGTATTCCTCCTTTGAAAAAGTAGGTTTCTGAGTTTTCTACATTTTGTTCATATACTTTTTTTATTCCATGCAATCCTAATTCATTTTCGTTTTCAAATATAATTTCTTCTTTAACTTCACTATTAATTAATTCTCTTACTTCTTCCTTTTCCTTATCTTTTAGTACTTTTCCTATAACATTAATTGTCTTTTTTCCTTCTTTACATAGTTTTTTAATAACTGTCATTTTCTTTTTTATCGCCTCTAGAATTTGCTCTTGTGTAGCTTCTTCATTAAGTTTAATTGAAATTCGATCATTTTTTATTCCTACTAATACAATACTTTTCACTTTTAAATCTCCTTTATTAATTGGTGTATGGCTTTGCTGTTTTATTTTCTATTATTTCTTCATTTAATCCAAAGTACGCCTCCATAATTTCTTTTGTAACTTCTGCACTATAATAACCATGTGCACCATTCTCTACTAATACTACTACTGCAATTTCTGGGTTTTCATATGGTGCAAATCCCACAAACCACGCATTTGTTTTATTATTCCCTGCTTCTGCTGAACCTGTTTTTCCTCCAACTTGAATTGGGAAGTCTTTAAATACTGAGTAGGCTGTTCCTCCTTCTTCTGTTACTGATTGCATTCCCTCGAGTACTGTTTTTAAGTTTTCTTCTTGTATTTTAAAGTCTTCTTCTGATGTTTTTTCTATTCCAAGCCTTTTATTTATATAGTCGCTAACTTCTTCTGTTTTTATGCTTTCTCCTTGGCTATTAATAATGTCCTTAATAATTGTTAAATCCAGCTTTTTTCCACCATTTGTAAGCATTGCTATATATCTTGCCATTTGCACTGGTGTAAAGTTGTTTTCTGCTTGTCCAATAACTGCAGACAAAGTATTTCCATAATACCAAGTTTCATCTAACTTTTCGTATAGTTTTTTTCCTGCTAATGTTCCAGAAATTTCACCTGGAAGTTCAATATTTGTTTTTTGCCCTAAGCCAAAATATGTTGCATATTTTTCTATATTGTCTATTCCAATTCTTGTACCAACTTCATAGAAATAGCAATTACATGATTTTTGTATAGCTTGCGATACTGTTAAATACCCATGTCCTTTACCATATGTTGTGTAGTACCAACATTTTGGATTATACCCTCCTTGGTAAATTCCTGTACATTCTATTTGTTCTTCTTTAGTTATTTTTCCTGTTTCTAATCCTGCTACTGCTGATACCATTTTGAAAATTGAACCTGGCGCATACGCACTTTGCATTGTTCTATTTATTAATGCACTTCTTCCTTCTGCCGTATATTCGTTCCATTTTTCTGTGCTAATTCCATCTACAAACAATTGTGGTTCAAAGCTTGGATAACTTACCAAAGATATTATTTCACCTGTTTTAACATTTACCACTACAACTGATCCTGCATATACTTCACGTTTTTCCCCATAATCTCCATTGTTTATTTTTTCTATATTTTCTTTTAATGCTTTTTCTGCAACCTGCTGTACTTTCGCATCAATTGTAAGCATAACACTTGAACCTGAAACTGCTTCTTCTGTGATATATTCTCCTGTTGTTGTTCCATCTATTGACATATCTGTCTGCTTCAATCCATCTTTCCCTTTTAAGAATTTTTCGCAGACATATTCTATGCCAGTCTTTCCAATATAATCATCTAGTTCGTATCCCTCATTTTTTGTGTATTCCTCATTTCCAATTTTTCCAACATATCCAAGCACATGCGATGCAAGTGAGGAATAATAATATTTTCTAATTGGTCTATATTCTATATTAATTCCTGGAAAACTATGATTCATTTCTTCAATTTGAGCAACACTTTTTTCACATACTTCTGATGATATTTCATAACCTCTCATACTGCTATATCCATTTACATCTATACCATATCTAACTGCTATTATCTTTCTTGCTTCTTCTAATGAATATTGTTCTAATGAATATTCGTTTATGAAGTATTCAAGAGCTTGCTCTGCAGTTGTTCCCACTACTAAGTCATTGTCCTCTAGCCATTTATTAATTCTTTCTTGATTTTCATATTTATAACCTATTGGGTTAATGTTAATTGGAAACTCGTCGTTGTAGTTGTCACCGTTTTTTTCTAAAACATATATCGCATTCAGTATTGTTGTGTTTAAATTTTGTTCATCTATTTTACTTTTATATATTTTTAGTGAATATTTTATTTCGTTTCCCGCCAGTATATTACCATTACAGTCTAAAATATTACCCCTTGCAGCTCTTATTTTTGTTTCACGGGTTAGTCTTGAATTGGCAGTTTGCAAATATTCTTCCCCATGAACTATTTGGAGATTAAAGAGCTGAAATATTAATATGATGCCAATTATATACACCAATATATATAATATGTTATACCTTATATTCTTTTTATCTAAACTTGCCAAGTCTATCCTCCTAATAATACCTCATTAATGATTTACTTTCGTTTATTGTTTCTTCCGTTTTATCCCCAGCTTTTTGTATTAAAGGGTATAGAATTATAACTAGTATTGCATTAAATATTGCTTCGATTATAACTATTTTCATGAATTGTATAAATGCTGGTTCTGCAGAAATTAATAGTATTTGTAAAGTATAATTTATAATTTCACAAAGAATAGTCGCTGCCATTGTCATAAGCATAAATGTTATTCTACTATCCTTTGAAAAGCTTTTGTCTAATATTCCACCAATTAAGCCACATATTCCCAGCATTATTGCATTTAAGCCAATTCTTTTTCCTATGATTAAATCTAAAACTAGTCCAAATATGGTTCCAAGAGTTAACCCATATATTTTTCCTAAATATAAACCAATAAATAATATGAATATTATAAATAGATTTGGTTTAATTCCTGCTATATTGTACCAACTAAATAGATTAGTTTGTAAAAAGCAAAGTGCTAAAAAAACAAAAAATAATACTGTTATAACTAATGCCTTTTTCATTAACCTCTCCTTTTATAGACATTATTATAACAGTATTTCTTTAATTTTTCAAGACTTATATGTCTTTATATCTTTTATAATTAATAAATGCAACTGTTCCAATTATCGTGATTATTGCTATTGGTATTATTATAATTGTTTCTAAACCTGTATTGGCAAGTATTCCACTTTTAACTGTGTTATCTGTATTTGTATTTTTTGGTATACTTGTGTTAGTGTTTGAGTTGTTGGTATTGTCTTTTACTGTAATAAAATTCTTGCTGTTCTCGCTTATTGTATTATCATTATTGTTGTTTCCAATGTTGTTATTATTTTCATTATTGTTATTTTCAGTGTTATTATTTAGTTGCTTTGCTTTAACTTTTATTGCATATGTTTGTGTAACAGTTTTTCCTTGATATGTATATGAAACTGTAACTTTATCGTTAGAAGTTGTAAGTTCTACTACTGGAAAACAATTATAATTAGTAATTATTTCTTTGGTTCCATCACTATAAATTGCTGTTATTACCATTCCTGTGCTGTCAAACTTTTCGCCTTCTTCATATGTTGTTTTATTTGGTGGCACTGTTACTTCTATTCTTTCTAGTGTTTTTTCTACTACTGGTGGTGTTTTTTCTTTTACGGTAATTATTACTGTAGCAGTTTTCTCTTTATATGTTATTGTAACTTTGTTATCACTTGTTGTTAAACTTTCTGTTGGTGTATATGTATAATCTGTTATTGTTTCCCTTGAATTATCACTATAAACAGCTGTTACTACCATTCCTGTTTTATCAAATTTTTCGCCTTCTTCATATGTTGTTTTATTTGGATTCGTTGTTATCTCTATTTTTTCTAAAACCTTTTCTGTAACTTGGTTACATATACAATTTTGGCATTCACAACCTGTACAATAAATTTCTATACAATTTGCACAATTGCATTCACACTCTTGGAAATTTTTAAAGCATGGCATTCCATATCCATAATCATCATCTCTGCCCTCTGTTCCTAAGTCCCAAGAATAATATTGTAATATTTGATTTATTTGTTCAAGGCTCAAATCCTTTTTATAACTTTTTATTGTTGCAACTGTTGCTGCAATATGTGGTGCTGCATGTGATGTTCCTTGCATAATTCCACAGTTTCCATAATAAGATCCTGTTGGACATAAACAAATAATAGATTCACCTGGTGCTGAGTAATCAATTGCATCACCGTAGTTAGAAAAATCTGTATAAATTAAATCTGTAATACTAGAATTTTTTGCTGCAATATAACTTTTGTAACTAACATTACCATTTTCTATAGTTATTAATTTTGAATTTAATGCAGCCACTCCTATAACATCATCATATGATACTGGATATGTTTGAGATGCGCTTTCTCTAACTCCATTCTCATCGCCATTTCCTGCTGCCGCAATAACTGTTATTCCTTTTTGTATAGCTTCTTCAATAAGCTCTCGAATTTCCTCTTCTACCATTGTATCTGATTGAGTTTTCCACCCTAGGCTTAAATTTATTACATCCACATTTTGATCTATTGCATAACGCAAAGCTTCACCAATATAGATTGTCGACATACTACCATCTTTATCTAAAATCTTTATTGGCAGTATTTTAACATTATCTGGTGTAGCATCTAAAACAATACTTCCTGTATTTGTTCCATGTCCTGCAAGAACTGTTTGTTCACTTGACAATGTCATTGTATAAGTATCTTCAATATTTTTTGAATTATCTGTTACATTTATATAGTTATTGTCTATTCTATTTTGTAAATTATGACTTTTAAAAACCTCATTTTCTAAATCAAAACCACTATCTATAATAGCAACAACAACATCATTTTTTGTTGTCCTGTTGTTAATAATCTCTTGTGTCTTATCTAATCCCATTGCAAATATTCCCCAAGATTGCATACTAATTCCACTTACAGTGTATGTAATATACATCGGTTCAACTTCTTGTAATTGAACATTTATATCAACATTAACATTTTGTATATTACTATCTTGCTTTAAACTTTCATATGCTTTCTTTGTATCTTCCTCTGTTTCATATTTTAATACATATTTACCACTATAAGTTTTATTTACACTTGTTGCATTGTACGTTTCTTTCAATTCCTCATCCGTAATTACAACTAGCCTTTTTGAAGAAAAATCTAACTTTTCTTCTTGAATTGATGTATTGTTTTCACCGTTACTTTTGATGTTTTTAAAACTTACTATTCCACCTACTGTAAGCACTATAATTAATATTATCAATATTGTAATTAAAATTTTTTTATTTTTTTTCTGCACCAAGTTAACCCTCTCCCTTACACAATATCTCATATTTATTATATTATTAATTCTAAAATAGTCAATATGGCTTATTTTTCTTGAGTTTCGTGTCTTCTTACAGTAGACAGTATTTTGCGTTTTATGACATTTTTATGATATTTTCGCATTTTGTAATAATTGTGTAACATAAATTTAACAGTATTGTAATATTTTTTGGCAAATTTTGTTGTATAATTATGGTGTACAAATGAATTTTTAAAAGGAGCTACAAATGAGTGTAAATTATTTGTTAAAGAAGGAAGGCATTGTTAATATTAAGCCTTTAAGTGTTAATCAAATAAAAGCAATATCTAAAGACATCGCTATTAAATTATGTCTTGCTTTTCCTGAGCATGATTTAGATAGGCAAACTTTGTATAACTTATTTTGCTCTCTTGACATGTATACAGCTACAATGTCTAAAGATTCTAGTGGTGCAAAATATGTTTCTAGTAGTAATTCAATTTACTTTAATGAAAATATAGATTTTTCTGCTATACCAGAAGTAGCTATGCATGAGTGTATTCATTTTATACAAGACCAAAGGCTTAGTGGTTCAAATTCATATGTTGGCTTAACATCTATTGTTTCTGGACTAGCACTCAACGAAGCAGCTGTTCAGCTAATGGCTTCTGAGGCTAATATGGCAAACATAGAAGAAGAAAAATACTTTGGAATTACACTTCATACAATAAGTCCTAATTACTACCCATTAGAATGCACATTAGTTAATGAAGTTGCTTATTTTACTGGAACATATCCTTTATACCATAGCGTTTTAAATAATAATGAAATATTCAAAAATACTTTTATTGCTAAATTTAACAAAAGAATATATAACAGATTTACAAGACAATTGGATAAACTTTTATATTTAGAAAATGACCTTAATTGTTATAATAGCGAATTAGAAACTTGCCAAAAAGTAAGTGATATAAAAGAATTAAATAATATTATTACAAATCAAAAATCACAAATTCAAAGGTTGTTTTTCAATATTCAAAACTTCATTATTAGAAATTGT
This sequence comes from uncultured Clostridium sp., assembly GCA_964612395.1. Classification (GTDB taxonomy): domain Bacteria; phylum Bacillota; class Clostridia; order TANB77; family CAG-508; genus UMGS1781. The sequence continues at coordinate 23,819 of CAZTBY010000005.1, forward strand.
TTTGTTTGTGCATACAATAGCATTAGTACAATAGATGATTTGAGAGAAGTTAAAATGAAATTATATAACTTTAAAAATATAATAGGAACAACAGATGAATATAGTTTTTACAACTCTTTTTATTGCGATATGATGAATGCGTTGGAAAATAAAAAAGAAGAAATTCTTAAATTTGGTGATATTAGTTTATTCAGGCAAGAATGTATGTCTCTTACAATTGTTGACCAAACAAAAGAAACTTTTGGTTTTATTCGTATGTTTATTAAAAAAATCAAAAAGCTACTTAAGCTTAATAGAGGAACTATTAATGATTATGATAATTATTAAACAGGCAAAATGTTTTGCCTGTTTTTCTATACTTTTGTAATTATTAAATCAACTTCACTTGTGTAGCTATTATTTCCATAGCAATATATAATATACATTATATTATTCTTTATATAAAACTCTGTTGCATTTTCCAATTGATAAATCTCACTGTTTTCATCTCTTCTATACACATTATACCCTTGGTCTGCTATTGTATTTTCTTTTTTTATTTTCATTTGTATTTTCTGGTTTATCTCATCTTGTAAGTCTACCCTTTTTTGTTCTTGTACGAGTTCTTCAACTGTTATTGGTTGGCTAGTTTCAATATTATAATTATATGTTTTAATGATAGTTCTTTGTGCATTACTTCCTTCTTTTAGAACACATTTTATCGCAATAGATAATATATTATTTTCAACTGCTGTTGCATAATTAATTTTTATTATTGTGTATAATTGGCTACTATTATACACTTGTAATATTTTATCAGCAAAAGCTGAATATATTTCATTATTTATTTTATTATCAATTACGTCATCAACATGTATGTATGGAATATATGCTTCTATTTTATACTTGCCTGATTTATCTTCTTGAATTTTATATAGTGTTGAAACATATTCATTTTCTTCATTATTAAATAAATCATTAAAGTCAATTTCCAATTGTTCTTTATCAATTTGTTCTTCTTCTGTTTCTTTAAAATCATTTAATTTATTGTTTTTATGACTAACTATAATAATTACAATTGATATAATAAATATTAATAAAATTCCTATTGCACTATAGATAATTTTCTTACTATTTTTTTTCACATAAACCACCTTTTTTATTATAACATTTTTTCCACTATTTTTCAAATAGGTATTTACTTAAATGCCAAATCATAAACTTTAAAAGGTGATGATTTTATGTTTAAAGCTATATTTGTAATAATTGGAACTATTATTGGTGCCGGATTTGCTTCTGGTAAAGAGATTTTTACTTTTTTTAATATTTATGGTACTTGGGGCTTTTTAGGTTTAGTTATCTCTGAAATAATTATTGGTTTTGTACTTTATAAAACATTTTGCATAATACTTAGTTACAACATTACTTCCTATAACGAATTAATTGAAAAGCTTTTCGGAAAGTCTAGTTTTGTTACCAATGTTTTATGCAATGTTATAAACATTTTTCTCTTAATATCTTTTATTGTTATGGTAGCTGGTTTTGCCGCATATTTTTCTCAAGAATATGGTCTTCCATATTTCTTTGGTGCTTTTATAATGGCTATATTATCTTTCATAACCTTTTTAAAAAGCATTGATGGAATAGTAAAAGTTAACTTGCTGTTTATTCCTTGTTTAATAATTATTATTCTTGTACTTGGTTTTAAAAACATGAATTGTTTTTCAGATATTGCTAACTTATCCATAGATTTAAATTATATGTTCATTATAAGAGCGATTCTCTATTCTAGCTATAACTTAATAATAGCTCTTCCTATTTTAATTACTTTGAAAAAATATGTTTTAAATTTTAAGCAATCAAAATTCGTATCATTTGTAACCATGTTTCTTCTTTTGTTTATGTCTGTTATTATATTTTTGTTGCTTAATTATTATTTTGCTGAAATTAAAAACTTTGAACTTCCAACCATTTACATAGCTGCAAAATCAGGTTCAATATACAAATACATTTGTGGTATTTTAATTTTAGGTGCTATTTTTACAACGGCAATATCAAATGGTTATAGCTTTTTAAATAACTTGAATTTCTCAAGTTCAAAAAGTTACAAAATAACTGCTGCAGTAATTTGCTTAATTTCAATTATTCTTAGCCATATAGGTTTTGCAACTCTTCTTAATTTGTTATATCCACTCTTAGGTTTATTGCGGTTTATTTCAGATAATTTTTATACTGTTTTTTTCAAAAACACCTTGAAAATTTTGTGTTTTATTGATATAAGTATATAGAGGTTTTTCATATGAATAGAAAATTAAATAAAAAGAAAGTTTTTATTTTAATACTTATTATTTTGATAATTATTTTAACAATAGTGTTTTCAATATTGTATAATAAAAATATTGCAGTAAGGTTTTTTTTAGATACTAATGTTTTTAGAAAAAACATTAGTGAAAACACATTGCCTAAGATAGATACTGAAGGATGTTACGGTTATGCTTTTAATAACTATATTATAACTTTAGAAGGAAATGTTTTAACATATTACAATGAATCTGCCAATAAAACATGTACACTTGATTTAGATATTTCAGAACCAATATTTGAATCTTCCGGAAAATATCTTTGTGTTGCTGAAAAAAATGGCAGTAAAATTTATTTAATTAATGGAAAAAATATTGTGTGGCAAAAAAGTATTGAAGGAAGTGTTACGCAAGTATCTCTAAATAAAAATGGTTATGTTGCTATCGCTATATCTGATACTACATACAAAAACATTTGTAAGGTTTACAATGAGCAAGGTAGTGAGCTATTTACAAGTTATCTTTCTAAGTCTTATATAATTGATTCCGCGATTTCAGATGATAATAAATATCTAGCACTTGCAGAAGCTAATTTCTCAGGAATTAACATACAGTCTAGTATAAAAATAATATCTATTGATAAGACTTTGCAAAATATCCCTGATACCATCGAGTACAATTACGCTGCACCTATTGATAATTTTGTTATAAGTATCGATTATTGTAATTCTAACAATTTAGTATGCCTTTACGATAATCACATTGATATCATAAAGAATAATAACCTAGAAGAAGTTTGTAATTTTGAAACATCAAACATTCTATTTGCAGATATTAATAATAAAATTATACAAATTGAAAAGAAAAATTCTGGTACATTTTCTTCTAGCTTTGAATTACAAATTATTGATCCAGTTACTTTAGATAAAAAAACATATGCCTTAGAAAAAGAGCCTAAATCTATGGAAGTTTACGGCAATGTAATTGCAATTAATTATGGCTCAAATGTTTTATTTATTAATAATTCTGGTTGGCTTATTAAAGATTATACTTCAAACCAAGAAGTTCAGTCTATCGTACTTTCTGATAATATTGCTGGAATTGTTTATAAGAACAAAATAGAATTTTTAGAATTATAGGAGGTGATAACATGGCAATTGCAGTTGATTTAATAGTTCTTGCCATTATATTATTATTTGTATTTTTAGGCTATAAGCGTGGTCTTGTAAAAGTTGCTTTTAAACTTTGTACATTTTTCATTGCAATTATTCTTGCTTTTATTCTTTACAAACCTGTTGCTAAAATTGTAATTGAAAATACAAATATTGATGAAACTATTGAAACTAAAATAACAAACAAAATCTTACCTGAAGGAAAAACAGATACAGATGAAGTTGATTTATCTGAAAGCTTACCAACTATAATATTAAAGAACAGTGAAAATACTGTTCAAAGTATTGCAAAGTCTTGTAGTAATACTTTAGTTGAAACAGCATGTTTAGTACTAATTTTTATCATTGCTAAAATTGTACTAAAATTCGTTACTGTTCTTGCAGATTTAATTGCAAAACTTCCTATCTTAAAGCAGTTTAATAAATTAGGTGGTACAATTTATGGAATTATAGAAGGTTTATTTATTGTTTTTGTGGGTTTTGCTGTTATTTCTTTAATTGCTCCAATGCTTGATGCTTCTGTGTTAGATACAATTAATTCATCAACTTTAGGTTCAATTTGTTATAATAATAATATTTTACTTAAAATCATAATGTAAAAAAACATACAAAAAGAGACATTAGACCGTCTCTTTTTTATGCCCTTTTTTTCTTATTTCTTCTATTTTTTTGCTCCATTTATCCATATAATATCTACGAATTATTGCAAGGTTTGTAAACATTCTTCCAACAAATACAACAATTGCTGCTAAGTATATATCTACATTTAATTTTACTCCTAGCCATGTAAGCATAATTGATAATATAGCATTTCCAAAAAAACCTGATATGAAAATTTTTAAATCAAACTTACCATTTAGTACTGATGTAATTCCTCCAAAAACTGAGTCTAATGCGGCAATTATTGCTATTGCTAAATATCCTGAATATTCATATGAAATTACTGGTCCATTTGCTCCTATTATTGCACCTATTGTACAACCTATTAAAATTGCTACAAAAACCATTCTATTCTTCCTCCTTTACATACTCAAAGTTCAAGTTTTTATTGTATTTTGGTATTGTAATACTTTCTTGTCTTTCAAGCATTACATTTTTTCCTTCTGAAATTTTTACATCTATATATCCATATTTTTTCTGTGAAACTGCACTTTCAAGATAAGTTGTATTTCCAATTGCTTTTATTATATATGGTGGAGCATTTATTCTTGTTCCATTTACTGTAATTCTATTTGCCTCATTTATATCTGCTATATAGCTATCATATACTATTCTTTGGTCATTAATTGATATTGCTTCTGCTCCCGCGCTTTTAAGAGTATTTATAAGTTCTAATAAATCGTCAGCATTAATTTGAGTTTTTGCAGTTCCATTATCCATAGTGATTACAATGCCTGGACCTGTTACCTCATTTTTGCCAAGTAAATCTTCAGTTTCTTTTAACTCACTTTGCAATAACTGGGAAGCTTCGTTTCCCTCATTTATAGCTGTTTCATATTCCGAAATTTTGTTATTTGTTTCTGTAACTTTTGCTAGTGTTTCATCATATTTTGTTTTCAAAGTTGTAAGTTCTGTTTTTAGCTCGCTTTCTTCCATTATTTCAAGCTCTGAAATATCAGTTTGGTTGATTGTTTTTACTTGAATGAAAATTAGCATTGTTAGAATAAATGCCATTATTCCAATTGTTATAGTAATTGTAATTTTACCTTTTTTTATTTTTGTTTTCTTCATATTCCTACCCTTTCTATTTATTTTGTAGCAATATACTCATATTTATAAACACCTTCATATTTAGGAATTGTAATATCATCACTTTTTTGAACATCTACTATTACTCCATCCTCTGCCATTAACCTTAGATATCCACCTTGTCTTAATGCAACATCATAATATAAATGCTCTGGAAAACCTATTGCTTTTATTTCTATCGGAACTCCAACAATTTCATCATTTACTCTTATAATGTTTCCATCACAAAGAATTGCTGTCGTGCTTACAATTCTTTTTCCATTAATTGAAATTGCATCTGCACCTGCATTAAATAATTCATTTACAATGTGTCTTAAATCTTGTTCATGTACAAGAAGTGAGCTTACATCTAGTACCTCGCTGCTATTTACTTCTCTATTATCATCTAGCTTTATTATAATTCCACTTCCCTTAACTTCTGTAAGTCCTAAAAGTGCATTATTTTTCTTAATCTGCTCTTCAACTTCAGTATCTACATTATTACTTGTTGCAACCTGATTTCTTGTTTCTTCAAGTTTTTTTTCAGCATCTTCTAAAGACTTATAAATATCTTTATAGGCTTGTCTCCACCTTAAAACTTCTCCTTTAAGCTCAGCATTATCATTTAGTGAAATTCCTTCCTCGTTTGTAATACTATTTACTGTATTTATTTGAATATAAATTGCAATTGTAAGAATTAAACACATGAAACCAAGTGTAATAGCTACTTTTCTCATTTACTTCTCCTCTCACACTTGTTCCCTAAAATACACCTTCTTTATGTTTTGCACATTAAGAACTATTGTACCAGGAACACCTTTTTCTTTATTCATTAAATCCATTATCCATAAAATTTTTACATTAATATTTGTGCCATCTCCAAAATCAACAGTCTTGCTTTCACTTGGAATTTTTAAAACCAAATTTGTGGAATCAGAAATATCAATAGCTGAAATTTTCTCCTTAATACCGTTTCCATCTGCAGCATTCATAATCTGAATTACCACATCAAGTTTTTTTAAATCTTCCAAATTCAACCTACCACCACTCACAATTTCAGTTGTTTCAATGCCTTCAAGTGCTGGCAATTCAATAGCTAGTGGTGACACTTCCAATATATAACCTTGATTATCTATATATGCATATTCACCGTTTATTGCAAGAATAAATGTAGCAACTCTCTCTTGAACATCTATTATAACTTCACCATTTAACTTTTTAGTAACCTTAACGTCTTCAATATATGGGTTAGCCTTAATTCCATTAATTATATTAATATTCAAAGTTTTAAACATATTTGCCCCTACCACAAGATGTGAATTTTGTAAAATTTCTTCAGTTGAAACTTTATTATTATTTCTTATTGTAATATGTTTTATATTAAATAAACCTGAAAATACGATTAAACCTAATAATCCTGCAACAAAAATTGCAAGAAGTAATATTGTAGTAATTCTTCTTTTTATAATACTACTTTTTTTACTATTTGGTTTCTTTTTAGTCTGCTTTTTTTTAGTATTATTAGCTTTAACCTTCTTATTAGTTTTAATCTGCATCTGCGGTTTCACTTCGAAAGGTTCTCCTTTCATGAAAAAATATCATTGATTAATATATAACTAACCAATGATATTTTATAATATTTCACTTAAAATTTCAACAAAAATTTGGAAATTTAATACAAATTTTTTGAAAGTATTATGTTTTTCTCTAGCACCTGTATTCCGTCCATATTTATAGTCTTTTATCGTCTCATTTTTTTATGTTTTAGATCTTTTTTTCTTACTCCCTATAGATTAATGCTAAAATCATCTTTGTTTCTTCCATTTTATATTGCAATAATATTGTCAATGATTAATTTTTAGAAAAAACTAATTTACAATTCACCAACCTATTTTTCAATTTTTATTTTTGCACCTATATTTTTTAATTTTTTATCTAATTTTTCATATCCTCTTAATATATACTCTATATTGTTGATTTTACTTATTCCTCTAGCCATTAATGCTGCTGTAACTAAAGCTGCCCCTCCTCTTAAGTCAGTTGAATTTACTTCCGTACCACTAAGCTTCCTTACACCCTTTACTATTGCAACTTTCCCTTCAACTGTTATTTTAGCACCCATTCGTGCTAGTTCATTTACATATTTATATCTATTCTCAAAAATATTTTCTACCATCATAGAAGTTCCTTTTGCAACTGTTTGCAAGCTTACAAAAACTGATTGCATATCTGTCGGGAAGCCTGGATATGGCATTGTTTTAACATCTATTGCCTTTAATTTTTTAGGTGCTTTTAAAATTATTTTGTTCTTCTCTAAAATTATTTTTGCTCCTGCCTCTTCTAGCTTATATATTACTGGTGTTATGTGCTCTTGTTTTGCATTGTTTAATACTAGCTCTCCTCCAGTAATTGCTCCCATGCATAACAATGTTCCTGTTTCTATTCTATCTGGCATAATATTATAACTAACGTTTTTAAGATTTTTAACTCCTGTAATTTTTATAACATTTGTTCCTGCACCTTCAACTTTTGCCCCCATTTTGTTTAAGAAGTTTTGAAGGTCAATTATTTCAGGTTCCATTGCTGCATTTGTTATAATTGTTTCGCCTTCTGCAAATATAGCTGCTAATATAATATTTTCGGTTGCTCCAACTGATGGAAAATCTAATTGGATGCTATTCCCTACAATTTTATCACATGAACATTTAATATATCCATTTCCCTCTTCAATTTTTATACCTAGTTTTTCAAAACCTTTTAAATGTAAGTCTATTGGTCTTGTGCCAATATCACATCCCCCTGGATATGTAAATATTGCATGTTTAAACCTTCCTAATATTGCACCAGCTAGTATTACTGATGATCTCATTTTTCTCATTAGTTCTTTTGGTATTTCTTGTGATTTTATATTCTTAGAATCTATAATTATTTTTCCATTTTTTTTTGTTACAGTGCACCCAAGTAATTTTAGTATTTCTAAAGTTGTTTTTGTATCATAAATGCTGGGTACATTATATAATGTTGTAGTTTTTCCACTTAATATACTTGCTGCTATTATTGGAAGAGATGCATTTTTTGAACCTGATACATTAACTTCGCCTTCTAGCCTTTCTCCCCCTTCAACTATGTAACTTGCCATTTTTCTCCTCCTTTACTTAGTATATATTATGCAAACTAGGTAATGTTGGTGCGAGAGGTTAAATTAAAAACCATTTTCATAACATCGTGAAAATGATTGATGCAGATATTAATAGATATCTGCTTTGTTATAATAGTTTAAAAAAGAACCTCAAATCACTTGAAAATAAGCAATTTGAGGTTCTTTGAAATTGGTGAACCAGAGACGACTCGAACGTCCGACCCACGGCTTAGAAGGCCGTTGCTCTATCCAG
>CAZTBY010000006.1:0-30807 GCA_964612395.1 uncultured Clostridium sp.
GATTTATCGCCAAAAAGCAAAAGACCAACAACAGTTAAGCTTTTGCTTTTTTAAGTTTAGATTATATAATTAATTTCTAATTTTTCAGAACTAACAACTATATTTTTTATAAATGCTTTGCATATTTGTTTTTTAATATCAAAGCCATAGTTAATAATTTCTTCTGGAGTTTTTAAATATTTTTGAATATCTTTAAGTTGTTCATACTTAGAATTTGTAGTATATATCTCAGAATCGACTTTTTGAAGCTCAAGTTTATAATTGTTTATTTTACTATCAATATCTTCAATAGCTTTTTGTATGTATGTATTTGAAACAGAATTGCCTTCAGAAACGATTTTTAGTAAATTTTGTATCTCATTATTACTCTTGCTTATATTTGCCTCTAAAAGGTGTTTTTTATTTATTAGGGATATATCAATTTCTGTATCTTCTTTAATTTTTGATAGCTCTGTATAAATATCATTTTCTTCAATATGCTTTGTAAGGTGAGCAATTATTGCATTTTCTAGCTCTTGAACAGGGTGTAATTTTGAAACGCATAAGCTGTAACCTCGATTTTTCTTCGTATTGCAGCATATATATGTATATTGTTTTCCGCTTTTGTTTTGAGTTTTAGTAGACATACTATAACCACAATGACCGCAAACAAGCAGACCTGATAGGAAACTGACTTTACTTTGACCTGTTCTAGGTGCAAATTGTTTGTTATTCTTCATTTTAGATTGTACGCTTAACCAAGTTGAACTACTAATTGTTGGTGGGACATCTACAGTTACAAGAAATTGTTCTGAAATATCAATATATTTTCTGTATTGACCTTTTCCAGATTCTTTCCCAATTATTGTTAAACTTTTATTTCCATCGAAATTTTCAAGAGAATCTATAATATTTATATTAGTATTTGCATAGTATGTATAAATATCAGGACTATTACTCGTGTATATTGGCCTTGTAAGTATTCTGCTAATTTGGTTAGAAGACCAAAGTCGATTATTTCTTGGTTTTATTTTTAAAGTGTTAAGCTTCTCCACTACACTTCTTACACTACCTTTACCATTCAAGTAATAATCATATATGCTTTTTACAATAGCTATTTCATCATTATTTATTTCTAATATAGATTTCTTTTTACCGATCTTGTCCAATAATTTTTTTACTTGTAAAGCCGGTAAGGAACACCTCCTCCCATGAACAAACCTTGTTTAGCTCTAAAGTAGTAGTTATCAGTAATTCTTTCTGCGATAGTTTCTCTTTCTAACTGTGCAAAGACCATTATAATATAAATCATTGCGCGACCAAGAGGAGAAGATGTATCAAAATTTTCAGTTGCTGATATAAATGTTACATCATATTTTCCAAAGAAATTAAGTAGATTTGCAAAATCAGTAATGCTTCTACTAATACGGTCCAATCTATAGACTATTACTCTTTTAATATAGCCATGTTCTATATCTTTTAATAATTTTTGAAATTCTGGTCTATTAATATCTTTTCCAGAGTATCCTTTGTCGTAATATTCTTTATATATTTCCCAACCATTAGCGGTACAAACGGCACGCCCTTTTGAAAGTTGTGCTTCAATAGAAACACTATCTTTTTTATCAAGAGATTGCCTGCCGTAAAGGGCAGTGTCATTTAGTTCAATATTTAATTCCATAATCTATCTCCAAATATTAATCTATTTTATGAATATTATCATCCAACTTTTTCAATTCTTCTTGAGTTTTAGGTAAATTACAAGTGTTTAGATTTAATTTAAAGCCATTTTTAAGGTGGACTTTTAAATTAAAATCATTATCAAAATCTATTTTTGAAATATTGTTTAAATTAGTGTAATCCAAACAATAGATATGTTTGGCGATACTTAACAATTTCATCTTTTTCTGTTGTTCTTCTTTCATGCTTGTTATTCCAATAAAAGCAACTGAAGATCCAGTAAGTATCAAAGACAAGAAACCACCAGAGTCTTTTAGACCTATAAATTCCAAAATGTTTGAAAAGCCTAAAAAAATCAAAATAGAGTATATTAAACCAATTATTGTTATTAATATTTTAAAGAACAGTGTTTTCATTTTTCTTATTTCCTTCTATTTTTTTGTTATAAATTGTTTTAATTATTTTTATTTTCTTTCTCCCAGACTTCAACTAATGAATCTAGTGTTTTCTTTTGTTCATCTGTTAGCTTATTATATTTTTCTGCAAATTTAGAATTTAAAAGGTGCTTTTCAAAATCTGTTTGTGTTACATGTTGTCTTATATCTGTTTTACCAAGTAAATAGTCTGTACTTACATTAAAAAAATCAGATAATTTTATTATATATTCATCTTTAAGTGGAACTCTTCCTGTTTCTAATTTACTAATACCTGCAATTTCTAATCCCAGTAGTTTTGCAAGCACATCTTGTTTTATATTTTTTTCAGCTCTTAACGCTTTTAACCTATTCAAACTATCAACTCCTTAACTAATATTATAATCTATCTTGTCAGGAAAGTAAACATAATTTCCTATATGGAAAAAATATTTCAAAAAATTACTAAAAATATCTTGACAAGATAAATAAAAAATGATAATATTATCCCATCAGGAAAATAGAGGTGGAAAAATGTTTGAAAGATTAAGAAAAATAAGACAAGAAAAAAATATTAAGGCTAAAGAAATTTCTGAGAAATTAGGACTTAAAACAGAAGGAGCATACTATAAGAAAGAAACTGGTTCTGTTCCTTTTACACTTGTGGAGGGAAAAATAATTGCAGATATGTTTAAGATGCCAATTGAAGATATTTTTTTTAAAGATGAATTATCTTGACAAGATAAAAAGAAAGTTGTACGAGCAGTTTACATATTAATTATATGAGGTGTAGTTATGGATACTATGAAAGTTGGAAAATACACCGTAACTGGTAAAATGGCCAGTGGTGTTACTAAAAAAGATAGAGAAAATAGCTTTAAATTATTAAAAGCAGCAATTTGGGAGCAAATACAGATAGATAGAAATAAGTAAAGGGAGGGGCTAAAATGAGAAAAATAATAGCAATAATAAGTTTTTTTATGATGTTAGGACAAGTTGGAGCATTAGATTTAGGAGATGAATTAACTGGACAAGTTGTGTTTAAGTTATTAACATTGCTAGTAATTTTTTGCTTAGCAGTAAAAAAATATATTAAATAATAGGAGGTGGGAAAGATGTCAGAACAAGACAGAATTAATGCAAACAAATATCATTATGAAAATTATAAGAATATTTTAATGGCTCTGAATTGCAACGATGAAGAAGGAGCTAAAGCTATTTGTATAAGAGAGATGAGTATAATTGATGACGATAATTTTATCAATAATGATGAAAAAGGCAAAATAATAGAGTTGCCAACCAAGATTGATTAAGCAACTCAAATAAGAAAACTAAATAAATTATAACAAATTAATTCTAAAAATGCAAGGGGAATTATAAAAAAATTGGTATAGATTATAGCACTTTTGCTTTTCCAAAAAATGCACATAAAGTTAAGAGTACTAAGAAAAAGGTACAAATGAAAAACAAGACTAGCAAATTAGCTTACAAGGAAAAGAAAAGGGAAAGTATTTTAACAGATAATATGGAAAGGTGTTATATATGTGGTTCAAAAAAATGCGATATACATGAGATTTTTGGAGGTTGTAGAAGGCAAAAAAGTATTGAACATAAATTAGTTATTCCTATTTGCAGGCATGATCATTCTAACATTAAAAATTTTGAAAATTGGCTACATAAAACAGCTCAAAAGAAGTTTGAGGAGACTCACACAAGAGAAGAATTTATTAAAGAATTTGGAAAAAGTTTCATCTAAGGTATGGCATAATTACCTTAGATTTTTTTCATAAGGAGGAAACATGGGAGGGTGGATAAGTTTACATAGACAAATACAAGAGCATTGGATTTGGAAGACTAAAGAACCTTTTGATAAACGAAGTGCATGGATAGATTTATTATTGTTAGTTAATCACCAATCAGAAAAAATCGAATTTGACAATAAATTTATAGAGGTTGAAAGAGGTCAAAAAATAACATCATTAGAAAAATTAGCTAGTAGGTGGAAGTGGTCTAGACATAAAGTAAGCGATTTTTTAAACAACCTAGAACAGGACGGAATGTTGGTACAAGTAAGGGACAAGAAGAAAACACTTATAAGCATTGAAAATTACAATAAATATCAAGTCCAAAAAGAAAATTGGGACATGTCCGAGGATATACGGAAGGACATGTGAAGGACATGTGAAGGACATAAACAATAATAATAATAATATTTTATTTAATTTATTATTAAATAAATATAGACAAAACTATCCAAAAAATTATGCAGAAAAAATTGAAAAAATTGCAGAAATAAAAAATTCAAAAGAATTTGCAAGTTTAGATGCTAATAGTCAGCAAAATTTGTTTTGCAAGTTAATGGCTATGAAAGCTTAAAGGAGATGATTATAAATGGCTTGGCACGCAAAATTAAATTGTGAAAATTGTGAATTTAGAGTGCAGCAATTTGACATAAAGGGCGACGAACACAATGTTTGTATTATAACAAGTCGCACCGTCGGACTTCTTGAAAATTGCAATAAATTCACGCAGAAAAATGGCGAACATATAACGAAATAGGAGGAAATATGAACTTTGTAGAACCTATTAGAGACAAGGTTGTTGTAGAAGATATCTATAACGACCTGAAAGAAAAAAGTGAGAGGAATGCTTTAATGTTTTTACTTGGAATATACACACGGACTAAGAATTTCAGACATTTTGCTGTTTAAGGTAAAAGATTTACAAAAAGATTATTATAACATCAGAGAACAGAAAACTGGCAAACAAAAAAGTTACAATTGGAATCCATATTTAAAAAGAGCAATAGATAATTATGCTTTTGATAAAGATCCAGAAGAATACGTTTTTCGAAGTAGGCAAACATTGAGACCAATAACGCGTCAAAGAGCGTATCAAATAATAAAAAGTGTGTGTGAAAGACATGGAATACATAACACTGGTACACATACTCTTAGAAAAACTTTTGGGTATTTCCTGTACAAAGAAAGTGGTAAAGATATAGCGTTGGTAATGGATATTTTAAATCATTCGAACCAAGAAACAACATTAAGGTATATAGGAATTACACAAGTTAGAAATAACAAAAAGATGCAAGAACTGAAGTTTTTTAATATAAAAAAATAAAGCGACTTTTACATAATTAGAAAATGTAAACTGAATAATAAAAAAGTCAGTAAATAAAGTTATTTCTAGTAAAATATGAAAAACAGCGAGTTTTACAAAATATAAGATAAGTAAAGCATTAATCAAAATGACAGAAACACAATAAAAAAAGGAGAATTAATAAAAAATGACAAAAAAACATGAGATAAAAAGAGTAAAATGTGCAAAGTGTTTTGGATGTAATCTTTTGCTAAATATGAATTTTAAAGGTAAATATGAATGCGAAAATTTTGTTGATGCTTTTTCAGATAGAAATATTACTAATGGTGAACAAATAAAAATGGGAGGATAAAATGAAAAGTTTGGAAGAATACAAAGAATTTTTAAAAGATATGCAGGAATTTTTTGAAAGTCTTGATGATGAAGAAAAAAAATACACAAATGCTACTGAAGAATGAAGAATTAAAACAAGAAGATTTACTACATGAAATTGAAATAAGTAAATTAAATGCTGTGCAAAGAATAAAGGTGTACAACAGTTTGAGAAATGTGAGAATTGAAAGAAGAAAATATAAAGATGAATTAAATTTAATAAAAACTTTACAAGGATTTGCAAATTGTTTTATTAGAAAAGGAATTTTGTGTGAATTAAAAACTGCAAGGACTAATATAGAAACATTAGAGAAAGACAAAAGTAACAGAAAATATAAAGCTAGAATATTAAACGATTTGAAATGTTGCGAGGTGGCAGAAAAATGAAGAATGAAAATAATTTTTTAAAAATACTAATAGCAGTATTAATAATTATAAACTTGTTTATTTGCTTAAAGTCTATGAGACTAGAACTAGAATACAACAAATTGAATAGGGAAAACGAAAACCTTAAAATTTTATTAATGGAGGATATGGGAAATGAAAAAAGCGAAAATACATAAAGAATATAAAATAACAATATTAGGATATATAACTTTAAGCTTAGCAACATTAAGTGCTTTAACTAATATCTTTGCAGGTTGGAAAATAAGCAAATTACTCCTTGAAAATTATAAATTAGAAAAGAAAATAGAAATGCAACAATCTGTTATTACAGACTTAGAAGAAAATTTGAGAAGGCTAGATTAAGTCTAGCCTAGAAAGGGGGAAAATATGAAGATATGAAGAGAATTGAAGTAGAAGAGTATATAAGAAATAACAAAATAATAGCTAAAGTAATAGGTACAGATGACGATAACAACATTTTATTAGATATACAGCAAATTTTAACAAAGCCTGAAGAAAAAACAGTAAAACATAGCAAACAATTGATAGACTTAATTAAGGTAAAAGATATTATTAAATACAGAATAGACAATATATCAACGACATTAGAAACAAAAGGCTATATTGAAGGAATTGTAGATATATCAGATGAAGAAATGTTACAAAGAATAAAAAATGATAAAGACTATAAAATATTGGAAATATTAACACACGAGCAATTTGAACAAAATTCATACAAAGTAGGAGAAGAAGATGAATAGAGAGATAAAGTTTAAAATATGGGCAGATAACAAATTCTATAATAAATGCTTGGTAGGAAATACAAATAATACTAATGATGAAAAATGGACTTGCCCTATGGTGTGGCTAGAAAAACAAAAAGAATGGGTTCATTGTGATAATGGAATTATATGTCAATACACAGGACTACACGATAAAAACGGAAAAGAAATATATGAGGGAGATATTTTAAGAATAAAAAGTTCGTTAATTGAAATTGCAGGAGAAGTTATATTTGACACAATAGATTTAGCGTTTGAAGTATACGACAGAGAGAATGATTGCAAAGAGATTTTGTGGTACACAAACAAAGAATTTGAAGTGTTACGGCAATATATACGATAATCCAGAGTTATTAGGAGGAGAATAGATATGTTAAAAATAAGAGATGATATAGATTTAAAAGAGCTTGAAAAGTTTGAATTTAGAAAATATGAATATACACATTTATTAGTTTTAAGAAAAGAAGAACACGATTTTGCAAGTATAGATATTAGAAATAGAAGATATGAAATACTAGATTTATGTAGTTTAACATATAATTTAACTTACGATTTAATTAAAGCAAATTTAATGATAAAGGAGTAAATAAGATATGAAATATAAAAAATTACCAGTAAAAATAGAAGCAGAACAATGGAATGGACAAAATGTTGTAGATATATATAATTTTTTAGAAGGTACAAATTACCAAAGCGAATCAGAAGGCGTAAAAATAGAAGGAAAAAACTTTTATATTAAGTTTGAAAACGGAGGTTGTGTAATGGGGTCACTAATAATAAAAACATTAGAGGGAGATATGAAAGCTAATATAGGAGATTATATAATAAAAGGAATTAATGGAGAATACTACCCTTGTAAACCAGATATATTCGAAAAGACTTATGAGAGGAGTGATACATAGTGAAAGAAAAGACAACAAATGAGATAGAAGAAGTTATTAATACATATAAAACCATAAATTATACAAGAGAGTGGTTTGATACACATAAATATAGATATAAATTAGGGCAAGACTTTAATCCATATATAGGTGAATATTTTTTAGTAGATTTATATGCAGGAGAAATATGGTTAGTACAAGGAAGTAAACCTATATATAATGCTAGAAGAAAGCAGAAACTACCTATAAAGCCAATATGCAAGGTGTTTAATTCAAAGGGAATAGGATATGTAAATGGTTATTGGCAATTATTTAGAGATGAGGTGCTTTAAGTGAAGAAACTAATACAAACAATAAAACTTAGAAGGCTAAAAACAGAAGTAAATAAGGAATGTATAGAAAAAATGTGTGAAGGCGATTATCTTATTTGGTTTAAAGATAATACTTGTCAAGAATGTTATACTAAAGATGATTTAATTAGACTACTAGAGAAAGACCACATAAAGCCAATAAGGTATATTTTTAATATGTCAGATAGAATTATAGTAGATAGAGATATACATATAAATATTGAGGAGGTTTTTTAAGTGAAAGAAAATAGTATAGCAGAAACAATAAAACAATTAGAATTAATATTAAAAGTTCGTAAAGAACAAAAAGAAATAATAGAATGTGCTGGAGGATGGTGCGTAAACTGCGATCCAGATATAAAAGCGTTAACGGAAAGTATTAGCCTTTTAGAAGATTATAAAAGAGTATTAAAAGAAGCGAAAAGGTTCAAAAATATGTATGAAGCAGAACATCAAATACACTTAGTAAGGAACGAGCAACTAGATAGAAAGCAGAAGGCTATTATAAAATGTAACGAACTGGAAAACGAGAATAAAGAGCTTAAAGAAGAAATTAAAAGCTGGAAAAAATACTCTGCTGAACAAGAAGAAAACATTATTGAAAAAAATAATATTATATGTAATTTAGAATTTCAAATAGAAAAACTACAAAAAGAGAATGAAGAGTTAAAACAAGATAGAAAAATTAATTATGAAATGATAGCATTGTCACAAATAGAAGCATTAGGATATATGCAAGGATATGAAGATGGTAAAAATTCAAGGAGAAGTGCTATTGCAAATATAGTAGAAAATCAACAGATTTATATATTTAACAAACAAATGGAAACATATAAAAAATATATAGAAAAACTACAAAAAGAAAATGAAGAATTAAAAAAACTAAATAAATGAAAAAAGGTAAAAAGGAGGAAACAAATGGATAAAGGTGTTTTAACACAAATAAGTGCAATGCACATTGAGTTACAGGACCTAAGAAAAAGATTACAGAAACTTGAGGATAAGCCTCAAAATATCGTTGTTGACAGTGTTAGAGGAAGTAGCTCGAATTTCCCTTACACAGAGCACACTTGCAAAATAGAGGGGTTAGAGAAACCTAAATTTCAAAAAGCAAAAAAGAAGTATAGAAAATTAATTAGAAACAAGGAAAGTAAAATTGATAGATTAATAAAACAAGTTGAATATGATCTTAATTATGTTGAAGATAGCGAATTAAGACAAATTATAAGGTACGTTTATTATGATAATAAGAATTATAATCAAGCTGCTCATGCAATGAACGAGCGATTTAATAAAGATAAATATACAGCTGATTCGATTAGGATGAAGATTAATAGATTTTTCGAAAAAAAATAAAAAAATTTATATTTGTTCGCTTTGTTCGGTTTAAATGTGCTAGAATTGTATCAAGTCAAAAAGTAAGTAGTTGCTCGAAAGGGCATGCCCAAGACTACAAAATGAAAATTGTGTTGATTATGTTCAGCACAATTTTTGTTTTATTATTAATATTAATGATACTAGGTAATTAATATATGTCTCATACTTACCTTCTAGAAATATAAACAAAGAATATCCTAGTCAATTCTTTGGATAAATGAAAAAATATGAAACAAAAAGGTAGTGCTTTAGCAGAAGATATTATAAGAGAATATTATACTAAGCTAGCTTTTACAAAGAAACATAAACAAACTTGTAAAAAAGACTGTGATAAATGTAATTTAAAAGTTGCATGCAAAAGGAAGTGAGAATATGGGGGAAGATGAAAAACGTATTATTGTTGGAGGAAATAGAAAGTATAAAAATGCTGAAGAAATGAAAATTTTAATTGATGAATACTTTGATATATGCAACAAAGGGCGAATCCCATATACTGTTTCTGGACTTGCTAGACATCTTGGTTTAAGTAGAAAAACTCTTCTAGAATATCAAAAAAAATATGGTCGGAGAATATGCGGATATTATTGAAGAAGCTAAAACAAGAATTGAAGAATTTGTAGAAACTTGTCTTTTTAAAAAGAGCATTGCAACAGGTGTTATTTTTAATCTAAAAAACAATTTCGGTTGGTCGGATAAACAAGAAGTCGAACATACTGGTGATGTAAATGTAAAACTGGAGGATTTGATTTGATATATAGTGCTGATGAACTTATTCAAAAAAGAAAAGATTTATGGCAGAATAAACACAGCATTTTTCAAGACAAAAAGTTAAGACAAGCAATTGCAAATGAAATAATAAAAAATGAACAGTTAAGAAGTGAAGTTCAAGAGTATCCAGAAAAGTTAATTGAACTTCTTTTTGTTGTTGTAGACAAGGATAAAAATGTTATTCCTTTTTTTCTTAATGAAGTTCAAAATGATTTTATTAAAAATGTTCTAAATAAGGCAAAGAAAGATTTTGAAAATAGAGAAATAACAGATATATCAATTCTAATTCTAAAAGGAAGGCAACAGGGTCTTACAACTGCAATTACTGCATATCAGCTTGCATGTTCTATAACTCAAAGAAATTTTGAAGGAATTACTTTGGCTGATGAGTCTTCAAATACCGAAGCAATATTTCAAAATAAAGCAAAATATGTTTATAACCAATTGCCAGATGCCATAAAACCAACAGAAAAATTCAACAACAAGAGACAATTACTATTTGAAAAGCTAAATAGTAGTTGGTCAGCCGATACTGCAACAAAAGACGTAGGTAGATCAAGGACAATTAATTTTCTACATGGTTCAGAGGTCGCTTTCTGGAGAAATGGTGTTTCAAACATATTAGCAGGTCTGGGTGAAGCATTAACTAAAAGTTCTATTAAAATTTTTGAAACGACAGCAAATGGATTTAATGATTTTAGGGAGATGTGGAAATCAGGAGCACATATAAATGTTTTCTACGAGTGGTGGAGAACTAAGGAATATAGAATTGAGTTCGCAAGCAAGCAAACTAAAGAAAACTTTTTGCAAAGAGTTGACACAAGAGAAGATTGGATATATGAAAGGTTAAGGTGGCTTAAATATGTAAAACACTTAGAAGATGAACAACTGTGGTGGTACTATTCTAAATACAAAAAAATGTTAAATAAAGAGTTAATAAAACAAGAGTATCCATGTACTCCAGATGAAGCTTTTTTAAGCAGTGGTAATTGTGTTTTTGATAAAGATAAAATAATTACAAGAATAGATGAAGCACCTAAACCATTGAAAATAGGTTATTTTGAATATGATTATGACGACACATTGCCAGCATTTGGAACACTTAATCCATATACAAATAGACCATATGAGAAAAACAAAATATCTAACATTAAATGGGTAAATGATCCAAATGGATATATTAAAATATATA
The DNA here is from genome assembly GCA_964612395.1 of uncultured Clostridium sp. GTDB lineage: Bacteria > Bacillota > Clostridia > TANB77 > CAG-508 > UMGS1781. Next base: position 11,287 of record CAZTBY010000006.1, read on the forward strand.
AAGTTCCAAATACACCACATATTACGAAGTATGGTATAGGTGGAGACACTGCAGGAGATGGTTCTGATTTCTTTACAGGTCATGTTTTGGATGCAAAAACTGGAGAACAAGTTGCAGTATTGAAGCATCAAATGGATGCAGATTTGTATTCTAAACAAATGTACTGTTTAGGAATGTATTATAAGCAAGCACTTATTGGTATTGAAAGTAACTTCGATAGTTTCCCTATTAAGGAGCTGCAAAGATTAGGATATCCAAACTTATACATAAGAGAACGTGAAGACAAATTCAGCGGAATAATGGAAAAATCTTATGGCTTTAGAACTACAAGTGTTACTAGACCAGTTATAATATCTAACCTTGTAAAAATAGTAAGGGATACAGTTGAACTTATAAATGATAGTGATACATTAAAAGAAATGCTAATGTTTATAAAAAATGAAAAAGGTAGAGCCGAAGCCCAAGAAGGAGAACATGATGACCTTGTAATGGGATTAGCTATAGCATACAGAATAATAGAACAGGTTGTATTTATGGAAGATGAAATTATAATTCAAAATGATACACAATTACAATTTCAAAGTGAAAATGAGGACTATAGTGATTATGGAGAAGACATTGAAATTATTTAATAAGGAGTTTGATTATGAAATTAATTGAAATTTTGTTAATTATATTAACTATACAAATATCAAACATTTTTATGTTTGTTTTTTTTGTGTGCATTTTTAACAATAAAAAAATTGTTAACCCTGTAAAAGCATACCAGGAACACAAGAGACAAGAGGAAGACGATAGAGAGAATAGATTAAAAGAAAAGCAGATTTTAGAATCACTTGAGAATATAGATAGATTTGATGGAACATCACTTGGGCAAAAAGATATATCTACAGAGATTTAGGAGGTAGGAAATGGATTTAAAAGATGTGCAAGAAACCGATATTTGGGCATTATATCAACAAGGACAGGACTATATGAGATTAAAAAATATGTACACACAAACAGATTTGAATTTTAGAATGTTTGGAGGAGACCAAAACAAAGATCTTAAGATAACAGGAATTGAACCGATACAATTAAACTACATTAAACCTATCGTTCGTTACAAAGTTGGTGTAGTAATACAGTATTTGTGGGCTATAGTTTATTCAAGTGAAAACTTGGAAAATAATGAGTTCAAAGAAACTTCAGAAAAAGTTTGTAAATTGTTAAATCGTAAGGCTGCAAAAATCTGGGAAAATGAAAACCTAGATAAGAAAATACAGAAGATTTGTAAAAATGCAGCAATAAACGGAGAATGTGTTTGTTACATTGACTATAACAAGAAAAAAGCTACTCCTAAAATAAAAATTCTTTCAAAAGTTGATGTTTACTATGGAAATGAAAACAATGATGAAATAGAAGAACAACCATATATACTTGTAAAACAAAGAGTATCTGTAATTGAGGCAAGACAAATTGCTATAGATTGTGGAGTAAGTGAAGAATCAGCAAACTTGATTATGGGGGATAATGAAACCTTTGAAGAAAGTGGAGAAGAATCTAAACTGGAAAAAGATGATATGGTAACAATTGTTACAAAGTTATATAAGAAAGATGGCAAAGTACATTATGCAAAATCAACTAGATATGTAGAAATCAAGAAAGATACAAATACAGGGTTAAGTTATTATCCTGTAATTCATTTTATTTGGGAAGAAAAGGAAGGAAGTGCAAGAGGTCAAGGAGAAGTTGAACCTTTGATTCCAAACCAACTAGAAGTTAATAAAACTCTAATGAGGAGAGCATTGGTAGCAAAACTTACAGCCTATCCAACAAAAGCAGTTGCAATTGAAAAAATCCAAAACCCTAAAGATATAAATAAAGTTGGTGCAATTATAAAAATTAAGGGTTCTGATGTACAAGATGTAAATAAGATATTTACAAATGTTAGTCCTGCTCAAATGAGTAGTGATGTACAAGCTTTAATGAATGATTTAATTAATGTATCAAGAGAACTAGCAAATGCTTCAGATACTGCAACTGGAAGTTTAAATAATAGCACTCTTCAAAACGCATCAGGAAGAGCAATTTTAGCTGTTCAACAAGCAGCTCAACAACCGTTAAAAGAGCAAAACGGTAATTTGAAATACTTTATTGAGTGCTTTGCTAGAGTTTTACTTGATCATATAAAAACTTATAATAGAGATGGCTTAACACTTGATGAGGAAATAACAGGTCCAACAGGAGAAACTACAGTAGCACTTGTCCCAGTAGAAGGAAGCATCCTAGAAAAATTACAAGCAGATGTGAAAGTTGATGTAACACCAAAGCGGTGCTTACGATAAATTTGCACAAGAACAAAGTCTTGAAAATCTTTTAAAGGGTGGATATTTCAGTGCACAAAGATTACAAGAACTAAAAGTCTATGTTGAAACACTAGATGATGATAGTGCAATGCCAAAACAAAAGTTATTAAAAGCAATAAAGAAAATGGAAGAGGAACAAGCAAAAATAGCAGAGATAAATTCACAAGCTCAATTAATGAAACAAAAAGCAATGCAGTTTATTAATAATGATCCAGATGCACAGGCACAACAATTAAGTGAAAGTCAACAAATAGCTTAAAAGGGGGTAAAAACAATGAATGATAGAGCAAAATTTGTAGAGGTAAGCAAAGAACAGCAAGATAGAATAGAACTAATTAGAAGTTCATTTTCTAATATGTATGATGTAATAGAACATAATTGCAAACCTAGTAGAGAAATATCACTTGTATTAACAAAATTAGAAGAAGCTCAATTTTGGGCTATAAAAGTGATAACAAAGGAGGCTAAATAGTATGGACTTTGGAGACGCAATAAAAGCAATTAAAAAACGGAAGCAAAGTACAAAGAGAGGGCTGGAATGGTAAAAATCAATACATAGAACTAGCAATGTGTATTAGCTACACAAATGCTAATGGGAAAGTGATAAATGCAGAACATGAAGCAATAGGAAATTGTGCAATAGCATTTGTAGGAACATCAGGAGTTCAATTAGGTTGGTTGGCAAGTCAAGCTGATATGCTTGCAGAGGACTGGAAAATAGTTAATTAAATTAGTTTTCAACAGCTACTAACTATTCTTATAGTTAAAGGGTTGTGAAATATACAGCAGTTAAACGAAGGTTTGACTGCTATTTTTTAGTCCAAGCATTTATGACTTAAAACTGTATGGGTAAGTGAAGACAAACACTTATAAAAAAATGGGAGGGATTAATAATGGAAGATGAAAAAACAGAAAACCTAGTAGTTGAAGATACTACTGAAAATGTGGGAGAACAAGCCACAGAAGAAGTCGTTGAAGGTGAAAAAACCACCACTGAACCTATAGTAGAGGAAGAAAAGAAATACACTGAAGCTGAATTAGATGAGATTTTGGCTAGAAAAAAACGCAATATGGAAAGAAAGTTAAGAAGAGAATATGAAAAAAAATATTCTAATTATTCTGAACTTATGAATGTTGTGGGTGCTGGTCTTGGCACAAATGATATGCAAGAAGCTACTAAACAATTAAAAGAATACTATGAGGAGCAAGGGGTAAAAATACCTACTCAAAGTCAAAGAAATTTTACAGATAGAGAAGAACAAATATTAGCAAATGCCGATGCTGAGGATATTATAAACTCAGGCTATGAAGACATAGTAGAAGAGGTAGATAGACTTGTAAAAATTGGCCCTGAAAACATGACTCATAGAGAAAAACTTATTTTTAAAACTCTTGCAGAAAAAAGACAAGCAATAGAAAGTGAAAAGGAACTTTTAAGCATTGGAGCAGACAAGAAAGTTTTAGCAAGTGAAGAATATAAAAACTTCATTAAGGATAATGGACTTGAAACTGTTTCAGCAAAAAAAGCTTACGAATTATTTCGTAAAGTACAACCAAAACCACAAATTGAACAGGTTGGAGATTTAACTAATTCTAATCCAAAAAGAGATAAAGATTTTATTTCTGAAGCAGAATATGACAGAATGTCTCCTTCAGAAATAGAAAAGAATTTAGATTTAATTCGAAAATCTATGCCAAAGTGGTAGAAAAAAGGAGGAATTAATATGGCAGGTAACTTTAAACCTGAATTTTGGTCAAAATATTGCCAAAGAGAATTAAAAAATGATTTATTGTTAGCAAATTGGTGTAATTACCAATTTAGTGAAGAGGTTAAACAAGGTGCTAGACTTAAAATAGTTGGTGCTGTGAGACCTACTATACAAACTTACATACCAGGAAAGGATTTAGATGTTGAGAATTTGGGTGATAATTCACAATATCTTGATATTGATCAATTCAAAGCATTTGCTTTTGAAGTTGATGATGTTGATAGAGCTCAAAGCAAACCTGGCTACCTAGAAACTCAATTTGATGAAGCAAAAGAAGCTTTAGCTGAAGATTACGATAAGTTCGTAGGAACTCTTGCAAAAGAAGCTCGTAAAGACATGAGATCTCAAAGTACAGATATATCTGCAGAATCTGATCCATTTGCAACTATTGATGCAGGACTAGTAAAACTATATAAAAATGGTGTAACTACAAAAACAGAATTAGCTGCTGACTTAAATGGAGAACACTTAACAGCTTGTAGAAAGAAACTACAAACAATATTTACAGATAACGTAGAATATATTAAAAGAGGTGCAGTGGGAAAATATAACAACTGCTACATGAGAATGTCTAATAATCTATATAATGATGGAACAGATGATTATGAAATGATTAGAACTAAAAAAGCTATGGCTTTAGCAAATGGAATTGATAAAGTTGAAAAAGCAAGAAAAGAAAAAGGTTTTGCTGACATTGTAAAAGGTTTACATGTTTACGGTGGTAAATTAGTAAGACCAAAAGAACTATATGTTATTTTAGCTCACTAAAATAAAGCTCCCTTTTGGGAGCTAATTTTTATATAAGGAGGATTTTTGATATGGCAGTAAAAGAAATAAAACCAGTAAAAGTAAAATTTAATTCAATTGAAAAATTAACATTTGAGGCTGCAACAGCAGCTGCAGATGGTGTAAGTTTTAAAATACCAAACGACTTTGCAGGCTCTGAATATTTAACTATTATTGCACAAAATACAGGAGAGGCAGCTTATGATGTTTCTGTAAAAGCTCCAACAAAAGGAAGCTATGCAGCAGCAGATAGTAATTTGACTCTTGCAGATATACCGGCAGGAGGCATTGTAGCTATTAGAATTGAAAGTGCAAAATATGCAAATAATGATGGAACTGTAGTAGTTGTTCCAGAAAATGTAGCTGTAAAAGTTGCTGTAATTTATTAAAAATAAGACATACCTTTAATGGTATGTCTTTTATCGTGCAAAAAGAGAAGAAGAGGTGCAATTCCTCAGTGCACGTAGGAGGTTAAAATGGATAAGTTAGAAAGTTTAGAAAAATATGTAATAACACCTAATGTTAGATTTTATGGTGGATATAAAAATAACGGCAAAGATATAGAATTATGCGATGACTTTGAAGAGGGTGAAGGATATAAAATACATATAGTAGATAAGATTATAAACAATATTTTAATAAAGGATGTTGAAAAAGAATATATTATGAGAAATGGAAGAAAAGTTTCTCAAAAGGAACATCAAGAAATAGAGTTGGAACCAGAACAATTACTTATATACATTGAAGGACAAGGTTTTGTAATAAGTGAATATATAATGCTTACAATCGATGAAGCAATTGAAAAATATAAATTGTTAAAATCTCCAGATAAGGAGTAAGGAGGATACTATGACTTTAGGGGATATGAAACAAAAGGTGTTTAGATTAATTGAAGAAATAAATACTGAAAATAAGAACTTAACAGATGACCCAGACTTTGCAAGTAAAATAAATGATGTAATAGACCAAATTCAACATGAATTAGCAAGAATAAAGAAAATTCCTGCCATAGAAACAGTAGAAGCAACAGAAAATTCGAAATTTGAGTTAGAAGATTTAGATGATTTTTATCAATTGAATAAAATAAAGGGGCTAAACTATGAAAGGTTTGGCAACATTATAGAATTTCAGGAATCAGGCGAAGCTGTCGTTTATTATTACAGATATCCTAAAAAAATTAATTATTTAAGTCCAGACACTACAAAACTTGAAATTAGCGAAGATGCACTTGAAATAATGCCTTATGGAGTTGCAGCTGATTTATTAAAAAGTGATGTTTCAAATCAATATGGACAAATATATGCAAACCGATATACTGAACTAAAACAAGGATTAGATCCACGATTCGGCGAATCAAGCTGTTCAATAGAAGGTGGAATAGATTTTTAGGAGGAGACTATGTCAGAAGTAAGTGGAAGTTTAATTACTAGAGTTTATGGCAATTTCAGAGGAGTTGATTTTACCAAAAGTAATAATTCTTTAATGAGAAGCCCAGATGCACTCAATATGTGGAAAAATTATGGCAATGAATTAGGAAAAAACATTGAAACAAGACCTGGCTTAGAATTGTTTAAATTATTTGATCTAAATATTTTTAGTATAAATTTCTATACTATTTTAGATGTAAAACATATGATTATACATGCAGGAGTTTCTTTATATGATTATAATATGAAAACAAAAGTATTAACAAAAATAAAAGAAAATGGTTTAAACCCAAGAAGAAGTTATGGCTTTGTTCACAATAATATTTTCTTTTTTAAAGATGGAATAAATTATTTAGAGTATAACGGACAAGAAGTGAAAGATGTAACAGGATATATTCCAACTACAACAATATCACGAGCACCTGGAGGAGGAGGGAAAACATTAGAAGATGTTAATTTGCTTACAGGAGAAAGGAAAAATACTTTTTGTGCAGACGGAAAAAGTACGCAATATTGTTTAGACACAACTGATTTGGATGCGAACTATACCGTTAAAGCCTGGGTGAATGATGTTGAGACAACAGATTTTTCTGTAGATAAGGTAAATGGTAAAATAACTTTTAATACAGCTCCTGAAGAACCTGATTCTGTTGGGACAGATAATGTAATTATTCAATTTTCTAAAACAGTATCTGGGGAAAAAGAAAAAATATTAAAGTGTACCCTATTAGAACTATTTGATAATAGAGTATTTTTTAGTGGAAATCAAGATTACCCTAATACTATTTTTCACAGTTTTCTTAGAAACCCAAGATATGTAAGTGATTTAGATTTTTATAATGAAGGCCTTGATTTAAGTCCAATAACAGCAATGGTAAGTGGAAATAATGCATTATGGGTATTTAAGAAACCTTCTTCTGCAAATACTTCAATTTTTTATCATAATCCAGCTACTGATAGCGATTATGGAAAGCTATATCCTTCATCACACTCTAGTATTTCACTAGGATGTGTGGCTACAGGAATAAATTTTAATGATGATATTGTGTTTTTTTCAGACAGAGGAATGGAAGCAATTACTGGAGATGTTACTACAGAACAAGTGGCATCACACAGGAGTAGTTTAGTGGATAATAAAATGCTACAAGAGGAGAATTATGAGAATTTAATTTTGTGTGAACACAAAGGATATTTGTTAGTATTTGTTGATAATAAAGTTTATCTGGCCGATAGTAGATCAATGTTTACAAACAACACACATACTGAATATGAGTGGTTTTATTGGGAACTTGAAAAAACTATTACATTTGCAATAGAAAACGATGGTATTCTTTATGTTGGAACTAATGATGGAATTTATACTTTAACAGATTTTACGCAAGAACGCAATGTTACATCATATTGGACAACACTTGAAGATGAATTTAAATATCCACAGATGCAAAAAACTACAAATAAAAAAGGTTGTATTGTAAATATGTCTGGAGAGAGTATTTTGGTGTCTGTTAAAGTTGATAATAAAACTTTTGAAAATATAGATACATATAAAAATGTTAAAGGTTATATAGTGGCCAGAATTAAAAAGAAAAAATGGAAGAGTATTCAGGTTAAAATGAGTGCTACAAAACCTTTTAGTGTTGAAAAACTGACATTAGAAAGTTATGTGGGAAGTTATGTGAAAAGGTAGGTAGAATATGGATAAGTATGCTGTTAATTATGAAGATGAGCGTTTTAAAAATATAGAAAATGAAAAACAAGATCAATTAACAAAATCAGAAAACATGTATGATGATATGATAAATAATTCGGATAAATATTATCAAGACCAGATAGATGCAGCTAGAGATTATGCAAAAGAGCAGAAAGAAGCTCAGCAACAACAAACAGATTTTACGATTGATAAGATTAATCAAGAGAAAGAACAAACAAGAAAAGATTATGTAAAAGAGCAAAAAGGAGCATATTCTGACTGGCAAAAACAAAGTAATAACTATTCTGCAAATGCAGAAAATTTAGCAGCAAATGGTTTATCTGGTAGTGGGTATGCACAAAGTATGCAAGTTAGTATGTGGAATACATATCAAAACAGAAAAGCAAGTGCAATGGAAAGCTATAATAAGGCCGTTCTTAACTATGACAATGGAATTAAAGAAGCTCAACTTGCAAACAATAGTGCGTTAGCTCAAATTGCTTACAATGCTTTACAACAAGAGCTCGAATTGTCACTTCAAGGATTCCAATATAGAAATCAACTTTTACAACAAAAGCAAACACAATTACAGAATATAAATGATAATTATTATAATAGATATCAAAATGTATTAGCTCAAATAAATGCTGAAATTGAAAGACAACGTGCTCAAGACCAATGGGATGCAGAGTTTAAACAAAAGCAAGAACAGTATGAAGAATCTAGAAAACAATGGAGAGAAGAGTTTAATCAAAAAGAAAGACAATATGCAATAGAAAACGCAAGAGCTGAAAGACAACTTGCTGCTGCACTTGCTAAGGAAGGTTATTATACTGTCGATTCAACGACAGATGGAGATATCAGTACTAATACATTAGGAGCTTTACGAGCAGGACTTATGGGGGCAAAAAATGCAACTAAAACTAACACTAACACAAAGTTAAGTAACAATGCTTCTGCTTTATTGATGGTTACTAAGAGTTTAAGTGCACTGACTAAAAACACTACAAAAATCGAAAACTTGATAAGCAGTGCTTTAGCACAAGGAAGAATAACCAAAGAAGAAGCAGCAACCATAGTTAACAAATTAAATGGATAAGGGGTGCTATTATGGCTCAATTTGATTTGGATAGAATATTTAATAATGCAGAAAATCAAAGCCAAAAGAAGAAAAAGAAATATGATATAGATAGAATTTTAAATAGTGCAGAAGATATTTCTACAAGAAATACAACAATGGGAACTATACCAGCAATAACAGGCAGTGCAATACAAGCAACTAACAAGATAATAACACCTATGGCAAAAACAACTACAAATTTGACTGAGGCAGATTTAAGAAAAATAGAGCAAAACTCAGGTTTGAAAACAGGAACATTAAATTTAAACCAAATGCAAGCACAACAGCAAAAATTTAATAACTTACAGCAAAAAGGAAATGAGGAGTTAAAATCTGGAGCTAAGTTAATCAATGAAAAACAAAAAAAGTTTAATGACTTTAAAAGTGATGCAAAAGTAATAGGTTCAAACTTAAAAGACTCAGCACTTTCTGGAGGTTTTCAACTCCTTAAAACTGTAGGAATGATGGAGGATAATGCTTATAATACACAAGTGGATATGAGAAGAATACTTCTAGAGAATACTATAAATGAAAGGGAAAAAAGAGATTTAAGCACAGATGAATTAAAAAAGGAATTAAATAATAGTTCTTTATATAAAAAATCAGATGTAAAACCTTTTTATCAGGAAAAAATAAATAAAATAAATCAAAGAATGGCAGAAAATACAGAGAAAGCATCTAATCCAATTACTAAAAAAATAGCTGGTTTATCACAAAGTATTGGAAATAATGCGGTTGGTGGGGTTGTTACAGCAATTAGTCCAACTGCAGGTTTTGCGTACTTTACAGGTTCTGCGATGGGAAGTTATTATGATGAAGCTGTAAATGAAAGAGGTATGTCAGATAGCGAAGCAAGAAATTATGCAACTATAATGGGGCTTATGGAAGGTGCGACAGAGAAATACCTTGCAGCTGAAAATATCAAAGGTGCTAAAAAAATAATGGAAGGAACTGGCTTAAAAAATTCACTAGAGTCTTTTGGACTGGAAATAGGAGAAAACTTTGTACAGGAAGCAGTAATGCCAGCAATAAGTGAACTTGCAACAAAAGGTATTGCAGGAAATGAGCATTTAAAGTATGATTTTAGAACAGAAAATGGTTGGAAAGAACTTGCAACAGATAGTTTATCAGATGGTATAGATGGAGCATTGAGTGCAATCTTGTTAAGTGGAACTACAAGAGGTGTAGCTTCTTGTGTAAATTTAACAAATAAAGCAAGAAATGGTGGTAAAATTTCTAAACAAGAAATAAAAACAGCAATATCAGATGCACAAAAATCAGGAGTAGATGTAGAAACAATACTTAAAGACAAAATTCAAGAAAACGCAAGAAAAAGAGTATTAAACTTGGAAAATGAAACACCAGAATTGTCTCAAAACGTTCAAAACAACATAGAACAACAAACTATTCAAATTGACACTAAAACAGCTCAAAATCAAAATATTCAAGAAACAAAGCCAAACGGCATAAATACACCAATTAAAGAGTTAGATTATTTCGAAACAGCTAAAAAATACAATATTGATACTAAAAATGATACAGTACAAAGTATAGCTAGGTTAACAAATGAAAGAGGAATAAAAGCTAGATACGATGCAGATGTTTTTACTGATAATAGCCAGAATGCAATTTGGAAAATTAGTAAAGACAACGATGGAAATACTACAAGAGAAGTTATAATTAATCCTAATGCAGACACAAAGAAAAGTTTAGAAAATATTGCTATTCATGAATTAACCCACGATTTAGAAGGTACCGAACAGTACAACAAATTAAGAGATTTAATTTTGGAATACGATAAAACAAAATCAGGATATCAAGAAGCTAGACAATCATTAGAAGAATTGTATTCTAATGTCTATGATAAAAACAGTGAAGAATTTAATACTTTGGTAGACAGCGAAGCTGTAGCTGATATTCTAGGAAGTAAATTAGGTAATCAGGAATTTGTAAATAATTTAACAATAAAAAATAAAAATTTGGGACAAAGAATATATAGTTGGGTAATAGATAAACTTAATCGATTAAATGCAAAATTGGGATATAAAAGTGAAAAGATTTATTGGACTGATGTAAAAAATAAATTTGAAAACGCATTTAAGCAAGAATATAATGGTTCAAATACAAACACAAACAGGCTCTCAATAGCTGGAATACAAGGAATGAACAATACAATTAAAACTGATACATCTAATATATCTTTAGAAAGAATGTTTAACAAAGCTAAACAAATGGAAAAGCATGGCATTGACAATGAAACTATAAGACAACAAACTAATTGGTTTCAAGATAAAAATGGTAATTGGAAATTTGAATTTTCAGATAAGAATATGACATTAAAAAACAATATAAAAATAGAAAAAAATTCTAGTCAACGTTTAGAAAGCATTCTAAAGCATGATACTTTGTTTATGGTGTATCCAGAATTAAAAGACATTAATGTTGAATTTTCAAACATGGGCGATATTAATGGATCATATAATGCAAAACATAATAGAATCTCGTTAAATAACAGTATGGTAAATAATAACAGAGCTATAGAAGGAACGCTAATTCATGAAATTCAGCATGCAATTCAAAACATAGAAAATTTTGAAAGAGGAGCAAAATCAAATAAAAGTAAACTAGCATATTATAATAGCTTAGGTGAAATAGAAGCAGCAGATACAAAAGAAAGATTTCTAAATGAAAAGTACAAAAACAAAAATATATCTGGCATTGCTCCAGAAAGCTCTAAAGCTAATCCTAAACATAAAGAACTAAATAAATATTTGGAAAATAGAAATATTATTGACAAAGCAAAAGATAATATATATAATTACTTTAAGAAAAAAGGTGATTATAATGAAAATTTTGAATATTTTGAAAGAAATGAAAAACAAGATAATAAAGAAGATAGCAAATTGGTATCTGAAAGAAACAGAAGAAGTAGTGGATCCAATGGAGCCTTGGGAGATAGCACACTGGAAAATGGAAGAAAAATTGCAGAAAAAGTACAAGAAAATGAAACGAAAATATATTCAAAGGATAAAGAAATTAGAAAAACAACACAACAAAATGGAGAAAAAGATAATGGCAAAATATGGAATAATAGAGTAGATGGTAAAATGCAAGAATCTGAAAATAATTCAGGTTCTTTTTCTATGCAAGACAAAAGGTTTGATGTAACAGGAAATGAAAATTTAAATAATGCAAGTACTTTGTTTTTTAACACAAGAGAAGATGGAGTATATTATGTACAAGCAGTAAACAATTCAGGGGAAATAACTTATGATGGTACATTTATTGATAAGCATTCGTTAGAAAAAACATTAGGAGCGAATATTGCTGAATATATAGTTAATAACAGTGAGTCAACAAACAACGAAATATATCTAGAATCAAGCAAAGTGGAAAACAAAACGGATTATATGATGACTCATCGACCATCACAAGAATACGGAAATGGTTCTAATTTTGAAAGAAATATGGATGGGGTTTTCGAACATCCAGAATGGTATGTTAATATGAGAGAAGATTATAATATTGAATCTCTCAATGCTTTGAAAAAAGTTAGAAATAAACCTGATGCAGAGATTATGATATATAGAGCAACACCAGGAAATGAAATAAATTTCGGAGATTGGGTTACTCCATCAAGAAAATATGCAGAATTACACAACAATTCACAGTTAGATGGAAAAGGAAATATTTTAAAACTTAAAGTAAAAGCAAAAGATATTTTATGGGGTGGAGATGATATAAATGAATTTGGTTATTTCCCAGATAATAATAAGTATTCTCAAAACAACAAAACCTGGCAAGATTATTTAGAAAAAAATTATAAAACAGCAGGAACAATAACAAACTTGGAAGATATTAAAATTAATAATAATATTGCACCTATAGGAAAAAATGTTAAGAGAGGTCCTTTAATTGAGGAAATTGCACCTAAGGCTACAACACAAGTAAAAAATAGTTTTGATAAGAATGAGGAATTTAAAGTTCCTAAAGTTTTAAAAGATATTCCAAAAGATAAAAGTCCACTAAAGGTACTTAAAGATGAATTTATACAAGCAACTGTTAATAAAGGACACTATGTTGATCAGCTTGCTAAGCAGAAGAATAATCCGGAACTTACTTATAAGTATGATAGAAATCTAGGTGCATTTTCAGAGGGACAATTTACAATTGGAAGAGGACAAACAGATAATAATGGTAAGATTATAGGCAAGTCTGTTAAGGAAATATGGAAACCTGCGGAGAAGGCTAATTTAGTTAATGAATTTAGTGAATATTTGTTATACAAACATAACGTTGATAGGATAAACCAAAATAATCCACTTTTGGGATATGAAATAAACGCACCACAGTCAGCTGAAATTGCTAAAAAATTGGAAACTAAATATCCACAATTTAAAGAATGGGCAAAGGATGTTTATACATATTATGATAATGAATTACAAAATTTTGTTGATGCAGGGATTATAACTGAAGAATTTAAAAATCAGTTAAATGAAATGTATCCTCACTATGTAAAAATTTCAAGAAATGTTGAAAATAATTTTAATGTAAAGAGTGATGAAAAGGTAGCAGGTGGAAAGAATCCAATTAAACGTGCTACAGGGGGAAATTCAGATATTTTACCATTAAAAGAAACTATGGCTTCTTATGCAATTCAAGCTAAAAAAGCAATAAGACAAAATGAATTAGGCAAAGAAGTGGCGAATACGTTAAAACTTAAAGATGTAATAAAGAAAAATAATAAGTCAGTGTATGAAGAAATAGCAAGAACAAACGATTCAAATGCTGCTGCAGATATGTTTTTTAATTCAATTAATAATTCACTGGTTGATAATTCTGATGGTCAAACAAAGTTGATTTATTATGATGACGGTGATATTGTAAATGTAAAAATTGATGATAAATTATATAAAAGTTTAGATACAAAAGATGTATTTAAAGACTTTGAAAATTCTAATATTTTGACAAAAGCAGTATCAAAGAGCTTACAAAAAGTTTCGAAAATACAAAGAGATTTGCTTACAACATATAATCTTGGATTTGCAATGGTAAATCCTATTAAAGATATTCAAGATGGTGCGTTCAATTCAAAATATCCTGGAAAATTTGCACAGAATTATGCAAAAGCAATAGGAGAAATGACTAAAGGGAAGAAAAGTGAGTTGTATATGCTTTACTTAGCAAATGGCGGCAATAGTAATACATATTATGAATATGATACAAAAATGCCAACCAAAAATTATAAATTTGGTGATGGCATAAATAAAGCGAATGAAGTTGTAGAGACTTTACCACGTTTTGCAGAATTTATTTCTACAATAGAGAACGGAGGAAGCATAAATGAAGCAATGTACAATGCAGCAGAGATAACAACAAATTTTAAACGTGGAGGCAATTTTACAAAATTTTTAAATAGAAATGGTGCAAATTTTTTAAATGCAAGTGTACAGGGGTTATCTAAACAAATTAGAAATATAACAGGACAGAATGGTTGGAAAGGCTATGCACAACTAATTACTAAGTCTGTCCTTTTAGGGGTAGCACCTGCATTACTTAATGATGTTTTACTTGGAGACGATGATGAGTATGAGGAATTACCTGATTATATAAAAGATGAATACTATTTGTTTAAAAAATCAGATGGTAATTTTGTAAGAATACCAAAAGGTAGAGTTTTAAGTGTTATAGGAATGACAGCAAGAAGAACTGTAGAAGCAACTAAGGGCAACGAAGAGGCTTTTGATAATTGGTGGTCTGAAGTAGTGAGCCAAATGGCACCAAATAATCCTCTTGAAGATAATATTACTGCTCCTATTAAAGCTGTAAAGGATAATAAAACTTGGTATGGAACAAATATTGTATCAAGTCGTTTGCAAAAAGAATTACCTAAAAATCAGTATGATGAAACTACGGATGAATTTAGTAAGTGGTTGGGAGAAAAGATAAATGTAAGTCCTAAAAAGATAAACTACTTAATAGATCAATATAGTGGTGGTATAGGAGATATTGTATTGCCTAAGATAACACCACAGGCTAAAGATAATATAATACAAGATAAATTTACAGCCAATAGTACTTTAAAGAATAAAAATCCAGGTAAGTTTTATGAGTTACTTGAAGAGACAACTCAGCTTGCAAATGATATTGAACCTGTTGAGAGTGATGTATTGAAAGCAAAATATCTGAATAGTGTAAATTCAGATATGTCAAAATTATACAAAGAAAAAAGAACTATACAGATGTCTAATATGACTCAAGAAGCAAAGAAAGAAGCGGTTGAGGAGATACAGTCTAAGATTAATAGTTTAGCTGAACAAGCTATTAATGAAAGTAATAATGTAACTACAAATAGTAATTATGCAACAGTCCGGAGATAAAGAATATTATAAAGACAAAAATAATAATTGGACCGAAGTTACAGATGAAGAAAAAATTAAAAATAAAAATATAGAATTAAAAACTTATGCTGATTATAAAGAAAAAACATACAAGGAAAAGGAAAGACAAGTTAATACAGGCATTTTGAAAGAAAACCAGAGTTTAAAAACAAAAGATAAGCTTAAAATTTTACAAAATGCTAATTATTCTGCAGAAGAAAAAACAGAAATATATAAAAATTACATATTAACAAACGATTCTGCAAAGAAAAAATTAAATTTACTAGAAAAGACAGGTATTACCGATGAAAAATACATAAATGAATATTTAAAATATTTACAACAGGATTTTGAATCTGATATAAAAGAAAATGGTACAACTAAGGGAAAAACTGTAAGTGGAAGTTCAAAGAAAAAAACTTATGAATATGTAAACAATATGAAAATTACTTATGAACAAAAATTAATGCTACTAGGAACGCAATACAAACTAAATGATACTGAAAGAACTAAACTGTACAAATATGTAAAAAGTTTAGACTATACAGAAGATGAGATGAAGAGTGTGTTTGAGAGCTTGAAAGGATTTACTGTTTATAAGAATGGAAAAGTTACTTGGTAGGAGGAATTATGGGAAAGGAAGATTTATCAAGACCGAGAAGTATTGAAGAGTTGCTAATTAGGTTTAAGCTGAATTTCGAAAGTAGTAACAAGGAAATGAAGGAAGAATTGCTGAACAAGGTTGAAAATGAACTTAACAATATTGTTAATTCTTTAATTATTAATTTAGCAGATGTTATAGATAGCCAGAACGAAATTTCGCTCTGGTTTTATTCTGGACTTCCTACATTAGAAAATGAACCATATACGAAGTGGACAACTGTTGAAGAACATTACGGCGATTTGTATTATGACCAAGACACTGGAAAAGTTTATAAGTTTATTGAAACAGGTTGGTCTGAACAGAATGATATTAATTTAGTACAGAGCATGGCATTAACTAATGCAAATTTAGATGTCAAAACGGACCATAAAAGAAGTGTTTTCTTTTCTAATCCATCTCCTCCATACAGCTCTGGAGATTGGTGGATAAAAAAAGATGGCACTTTATTTATATGCCAAATAGGGAAAAATACTGGAGAATTTGAAGAAAATGATTTTATAAATTCCTCAAAATCAACTATGACTATTGCTATTAAAGACGGTAACAAGTTAACAGTCTTACAAGGAACTGTTACAGAAATTACAGAAAAATATGTAAAATATACTGACCTTGCAACAGGAGGGAGCACAACTATTTCTGGAGACAATATAACTACAGGTAAAATAAAATCGAGTAATTATGTTCAAAATTCTATGGGCATGGAAATTGATTTAGATAATGGAACCATAAAAACAAAGAATTTTAAATTAGATGAATATGGTAATGCAAAATTATCAAATGGCGCTACAGTAATTTCGGAAAAAGGTCTGATGAATACATATACATACGATACAAGAGGGTATCAAATAGTTGGTTTTATAGGAAATGACACAATTTCTCCTACTGGCGTTGTTAAAGAGGATGCAACAATTGATTTAATAATTCCACACAATTTCAATGTAACAAATGCTATAGTAGAACTTTTTCATAGCCCAATTTATTGGGGACTAGACAACAAGTCAGTTTGGGGATATAGCAGGAATTTAAAACTATACAAAGCAAATAATTTATATAGTAGGCAAATAAATGCCGAATACATGGGAGGAATTTTTCTTAACAATAATACTACTTATGTGGAAATTCCAAATGCATTTGGAACAAATGGTTATACACCATCTACTCCAAATAATAATTCACATATAACGGAAAAAAAGGAATGCTTTGATATTAGTAGTTCATTTAAAGATTCAAATGGAAACACAATAGAAGGGTTACATCAGCTTAAGATATCTAGTGATTTTAATTTTACAGAAAGTTTTACGCAAGAGAATATTGCATCAAAAACAGGATGTGTTTTTGCAATTTTAAAAATTGATGGATATATGAAATATGAATTGGAGGAAGAAAATGTTTAAAGTTAGTGAAGATGGGAGAACTATATTTGTCAGTAGAGGGGATGCTGGTACAATTAAATTTTCAATACCACTATCCGAAACTGAAAACTATGAATTTCAAAATGGAGATAAAATTCAATTTAGGATTTTTGAAAAGAAAGGCTATGACAAAGAGCCTCTTTTAGACAAAGAAATTACTGTAAATAGTAATACAGAGGAAGTGGATATAATATTAACAGAAGAAGATACAACTTTTGGACCTAAAATTAATAAAGAAACTACATATTGGTATGAAATTGCAGTAAATGAAACAAAAACAACACTAGGATATGATGAAACTGGACCTGCCGAATTAATTCTTTTCCCTGCAAAGGCAGGTGATTAAAATGGGAATTAGTACAGACTCAAAACTTAAAGGAAAAATTTCTTCTTCAGAAAACCTTAAAGGAACAAATATTTCCATTACTGGCCCACAGGGACCAAAAGGCGATACAGGAGAACAAGGAATACAAGGCCTTAAAGGAGACAACGGAATTACTCCAACTATTGGAGATAATGGAAATTGGTATTTAGGTTCAGACGATACTGGAAAACCTTCAAGAGGTATTCAAGGGGAACAAGGCCCTAAAGGAGAAGAAGGAAAAGCATTTACGTATGATATGTTTACAGAAGAACAACTTAAAGCACTTACAGGACCAAAGGGAGATCCTGGAATACAAGGTCCTAAAGGAGACAATGGGCAAGATGGTACGGGTGTTAATATACTTGGTTCTTATGACACTGTGGAAGAACTTTTTGAAATTCATCCTGTTGGAAATATTGGCGATTCATATTTAGTTACAGGTGATTTGTATGTTTGGTCAAATACAGAAAACACTTGGAAAAATGTAGGTAGCATTAAGGGACCAAAAGGCGATACAGGAGAGCAAGGCTCTAAAGGAGAAGAAGGAAAGGCATTTACGTATGATATGTTTACAGAAGAACAACTTAAAGCACTTATGGGACCTAAAGGGAACCCTGGAGAGCAAGGAGTTCAAGGACCTAAAGGAGACAATGGAATTACTCCAACTATTGGTGATAATGGAAACTGGTATTTAGGTTCAGACGATACTGGAAAGCCTTCAAGAGGTATTCAAGGAGAACAAGGTCCTAAAGGAGAACAAGGTGAACCAGGAAAAGATGCATTAAATACATATAGTTATAAAAAAATATTAACTTCTGCAGTAGCAAACCGGAAGCATCATAACGATGCCTGCATATTATAAAGTTGGTTCAGGATGTTTAGATGTTTTTTATATGGGTGAAAAGCTATTATTAAGCTCAAATGATGCAGGAACAGATGGGCATTATAAAGAAAGTGGAGAAATTGATGCGATATCTAATCAAATAAAACTTACAACAGATTGGGGTTGCGATAGTGGGGAGTTTTTCGAGTTCGTGATAAGAGGTTTATATGAAGGTGGAGGTGAAGCTGCAAAATGATAAACGTTTGGGGAAAAATTAAGGAAATTATAAATAGACCTTATATAGTGGAAAGTGGTTCAAACGAGAATGGCTATTATATTAAATGGTCGAATGGAGATTTAATTTGTAGAAGGACTGTATCAAATGAGCCTTTTAAATCTAGTACAGCTCTAAGCACTACAGTTCAAAATTTAAAAGTATATAGAAGTAATGTATTTACTTGGACTTATCCAATCGCATTTGCAACTATTCCGAACATATCTGTTACAGTTTCAACAGGGTTGAATGGTTCAAGATTTTGTTCAGGAAGAACAAATGGTGGTCCAACTGCAAGCAATGTTCAAATTCAACTGCTTGCATTAGAAGATTTCTCAGAAAGTGGGTTAGGGTATACTAATTTGGTTAGAACAGACTTAATTGCTATAGGCAAATGGAAATAGAAAACAAGATAGTGTAAAGTAATCTATGAAAAAATAGATTATGAAAATATTATCAAAAAT
>CAZTBY010000007.1:0-29186 GCA_964612395.1 uncultured Clostridium sp.
CATTACTATGTGTGCCTTTGAGAGAAGCGAGAAAGGAATGGAATTTTTTATGGCAGTAATTATGGATGGCAAAGAAACAGCAAGGAAAATTAGAGAAAATTTAAAGAAAAAAGTTGATGTTTTAAAAACGAAAAACATATTTCCAAAACTTGCAGTTATTATGGTAGGAGATGATGAAGCCTCAAAAATATATGTAAGGAATAAAAGTAAAGCTTGTGAAGAAGTTGAAATAGAATATGAGGAGTTTTTACTAGAATATGAAACTACACAAGAGGAACTATTAAATTTAATAAATGAATTAAACAATAGAAAAGATATAAATGGAATATTATTGCAAAGCCCAATACCAAAACATTTGGATATAAATGAAGCTTTTAGAACAATACTTCCAGGAAAAGATGTAGATGGTTTCAACCCAATAAATGTAGGAAAATTAGTACTAGGACAAGAAACTTTAATATCTTGTACACCTTTTGGAATTATGAAATTATTAGAAGAATATAATGTACCAATAGAAGGAAAAAATGCAGTAGTAATAGGAAGAAGCAATATTGTTGGAAAACCAATGTTCAATTGTTTACTAAATAAAAATGCAACAGTTACAATATGCCATTCTAAAACAGAAAATTTAAAAGAAATAACAAAAATGGCAGATATACTGGTTTCTGCAATAGGAAAACCAAAATTTGTTACAAAAGATATGGTAAAGCCAGGAGCAACTGTTATAGATGTTGGAATAAACAGAAATGAACAGGGAAAAGTATGTGGAGATGTAGATTTTGAAAACGTAAAAGACCTAGCAAGCTATATTACACCAGTTCCAGGAGGAGTTGGACCAATGACAATAGCGATGCTTATGAACAATATTGTAAAAACTGCAAAAAAAGGCGACAATTTGTAGCAAAAAAATAAAGGGAGAACTAAGAAAGAAGGAAAATTTATGAATAAATACTGGATTTGGTTCTCAAGAATAAATAAAATTGGAGCAAAATTACAAAATCAATTATTGAAAAAATATAAAAGCCCAGAAGTAATTTGGAATATAGAAAAAGAAGAACTTGAAAAGTTTATAAAACATGAATATACAGAAATTTTGTTAGACAAAAGGTATAGAAACAATTTAGAAAAGTATGTAGACTACATGGAAACAAATAAAATAAAAATGCTAACAATACAAGATGAAAAATATCCACAAAAATTAAGAAACCTTTATGACCCACCAGTTGTATTATATGTGATAGGAAATGCTAATATATTAAGCTATAAAGGTATAGCAATTATAGGAAGTAGAGCTTGTACAGAATATGGAAAGCAGGTAGCAAAAGAATTTGCATATAATTTATCCAAATCAAATATTAATATAATATCAGGTTTGGCAAAAGGAATTGATACATATGCACATATAGGAACTGTAAATGCTTCTAAACCTACAATTGCAGTGGTTGGAGGAGGCTTGGATAATATATATCCAAAAGAAAATTTGCGGGCTATTTAAACAAATTTTAAAAACTGGTGGAGCAATTGTTTCAGAATATATTGTTGGTACAAAACCTGAAAAGATCAATTTTCCAGCAAGAAATAGGATAATAAGTGGGCTAGCAGAGAGTGTATTAGTGGTGGAAGCAGCCCGGGAAAAGTGGCACAACAATTACAGTAGACTTTGCTTTAGAACAAGGAAAGACTATTTATGCAATACCACGGAAGCATATATAGCAGTAACTCAGAACGGTACAAATGAGCTAATTAAACAAGGTGCTAAAATAGTTACTAAACAGAGTGATATTTTAGAAGATTTTTCTTGAATTTTATCACTAAATGTAATATAATTGTAACATAATGCTATAAATTAAAAAATTTTTAGAAAGGAAAGTAAAAGATATGGAGAAAAAGAAAAGTAACTCTAAAAAAGCAGTAAAAAGAGTACCATATAATAGAAATGAAAACGAATTAGACAAAACAAAAAAATACACGATAAAAACAAAAAAACATTCAAAAGCTAAAAAAATAATAGGGATAACTTTGCTTTTAATTTTGCTTATTATAATAGTTATTGCAGGTATTTTCATAGGTAAAATATATGGAATTTTTAAAGAAGCAAAATTAAATATAAGTGATGTAATAATAAAGTATGAAAATTCTGTAGTAAAAGATATTAACGGAAATACAATAGCAGTCTTAAGTGGAGACGAAAATAGAGAATATATTTCTCTTTCAGATATGTCTGAATACATTCCTAAAGCATTTGTTGCAATAGAAGATGAGAGATTTTATGAGCATAAGGGAGTAGATATAAAAAGAACGGGTGCAGCAACAATAAAATATATATTAAGTAAAATTGGAATAGGCTCAGCAAGTTATGGAGGAAGTACAATTACACAACAATTCTTAAAAGTGCTAACAGAAGAAGATGAAAGAACTTGGCAAAGAAAAGTAAAAGAAATGGCAAGAGCATATTACTTAGAACAGGAGTTATCAAAGTCACAAATACTAGAATTATACTTAAATCTAATATTCTTAGGAGATAGAGCTTATGGTGTTCAAGTTGCATCAAACTACTATTTCAGTAAAAATGCAAAAGACCTAACACTTGCGGAAAGTGCATTCTTAGCGGGAATAAATGATGGACCAAACTACTATAATGCATTTTCAACAGATGAAGATGATATCAATAAAATAAAAAGAAGAACAAAAACAGTTGTTGAAAAAATGTATGAACTTGGAAAAACGAACCCAGAACATAAAGCTGCTATAACAGAGGAAGAATATAATACAGCAATAGCAGAAATAGATAATGGATTAGCATTTAATAAAGGAACTATTACACAAACAGTATTCTCATATCATACAGATGCAACAGTAAATCAAGTAAAAAATGATTTAAAAGAAAAACACCCAGACTGGACAAATGAATATTTAGATTATTATGTAAAAAGTGGTGGACTTACAATATATTCAACACAAAACACAGAATATCAGAAGATATTGGAAGAAGAAGTAAAAAGTGAAAATTATGTAATTTATTCTAAAAAAACAGTAGATAGTGATGGAAATCCAGTAACAGCACAAGCAGCAATGGTAATTATAGACCATACAACAGGCTACGTAGTAGCAACGGTTGGTGGAATTGGAGAAAAAACAACTGCATTTGGTCTAAACAGAGCAACACAAAGTTTTAGACAGCCGGGTTCATCAGCAAAACCAATAGCAGTGCTATCACCAGGAATAGATGCAGGAATTATTACAGCTGCAACAGTTTATGATGATATCCCTTATTACTCTGGTAAGTTTAATGGATTTAAGGATTTAGGTTCTTATCAAGGACTTACTACTACTAGATTTGCAATTGCTCAATCAAAAAATATTCCTATGTTAAAAGCAATTTGTGATGTTGGTATAGAAAGGTCTGCAGAATATCTAAGAAGTATAGGAATAAGTGTATCTGAAGAACAAGAAAATATGACAATGGCATTAGGAAGTGTAGAAGCAAGTCCATTGCAAATGTCTGCAGCATATGCAGTTATTGCAAATGATGGAGTATATATAGAACCAACTTTCTATACAAAAGTTGTAGATTCAGATGGAAATGTTGTGCTAGAAGCGGAACAAGAAACAAAAACAGTAATATCATCATCAGCAGCATATGTAATTAAAGAAATGCTAACAGAAGTTGTAAAATCAGGAGCTGGTTGGGTAGGTAATCTTCCAGGAATAAGTACAGCTGCAAAAACAGGAACATCTAATGATGATTATGATAGATGGTTCTGTGGCTTTTCACCATACTATACGGCAACAACATGGTTTGGATTTGATGATCCGGAATATGTTGATGTTAGTGGAAATCCATCAGGCAAAATATGGGGAGCTGTTATGAAAGCAATACATGAACCATTACCAAACAAAAAATTTTCTGACACAAGACCAAGTAATGTAACAACAGCTACAATATGTAAGGCTTCAGGAAAGCTTGCAACAGAACTTTGTAAAAAAGACCCAAGAGGAAATCAAGTATATACAGAGTATTTTATAAAAGGAACTGTTCCAACAGAAACCTGTACTTGCCACGTTGAAATAAAAATTTGCCCAGTAACAGGTTTACTTGCAAATGAATTTTGTCCAAACCCAGAAACAAAAAT
Source organism: uncultured Clostridium sp. (assembly GCA_964612395.1). GTDB lineage: Bacteria > Bacillota > Clostridia > TANB77 > CAG-508 > UMGS1781. The sequence goes on from CAZTBY010000007.1 coordinate 4,134, forward strand.
ATATATTACAAGATCAGATACAGAAACAGGAGACTGGAAAAGAGCAATAGATGCACAATACATGTTAACCATAAAAGATACATGTACAACACACCAAAAAGCAGAAGAACCAGAAGAATCAGAATCAGATGAGCCAAATAACAATAGTACAGCTGGTGGAAATAACTCAACAGGAGGGAACAATACAACAGGAGGCAATAATACAAGTGGAAGTAATAACACAAGTCGGAGGTAACAATACAAGCGGAAGTAATAACACAAACCGGAGGTAATAATACAAGTCGGAGGTAACAATACAAGCGGAAGTAATAACACAAGTCGGAGGTAACAATACTGGAGGCAACAATACAAATTCAAATAGTTGTGTTACTATTGATAATGTGGCACGTTAAAATATAAAGCAAAATGCTTTGAGGAGGATATATTTTGGGTATAAAATTTTATAATACACTAACTAAAACAAAAGACGAATTCAAACCATTGAAAGGAAATACAGTTAGAATATATACTTGCGGACCTACAGTGTATAAGGATGCAAGCATAGGAAATATGAAGTCGTTTATATTTATGGATACTCTAAGGAGAATGCTAAAATATAATGGGTATGAATTAAAACATGCAATGAACATAACAGATGTAGGACACCTAGTGTCTGACGGAGATGATGGAGAAGATAAAATGGTAAAAGCTGCAAGAGAAGAAAAGAAAGAACCATTGGAAATTGCAGAATACTATACCAAGAAATTCTTAGAAGATTTTGATAGATTAAACATAGATAAACCAGAAATTATCTGTAAAGCAACAGACCATATTCAAGATATGATGAACTATGTTCAAAAATTACTAGATAATGGCTATGCCTATGAAACATCAACAGCTATATATTTTGATGTTTCAAAATTAGATAAATACGGCATTTTATCAGGAATAGATTTAAGAAATCAAAAGGCAGGAGCAAGAGTTGAAATTGATGAAGAAAAGAGAAATCCTTATGATTTTGCCCTTTGGATAAAAGCACCAGAAAATCATATAATGAAATGGGAAAGCCCTTGGGGACTATGTTACCCGGGTTGGCATATAGAATGTTCTACAATGAGTAATAAATACTTAGGAGAAGTATTTGATATTCATACGGGCGGAATTGATTTAGTACCAACACATCATGAAAATGAAATTGCACAAAGTAAAGGATGTACAGGTAAAATTCCTGCAAAATTTTGGATGCATTGCGAATTCTTACTTATAGATGGTGGAAAAATGTCTAAGAGCTTAGGAAATACATATTTAGTTCAAGACTTAATAGATAGAGGATATGCCCCACTAAGTTATAAAATGCTATGTTTCACATCACATTATAGAAATAAATTAAACTTTACATGGGATGCATTAACAAGTGCCCAAAATTCATTAATAAAATTAAAAGAGGGATATGTAAAACATAAAGAAGGAACAGAAGACATTGATGACAGTGTTATACAAGAATATAAAACAAAATTCTTAGAAGCAATAAACGATGATTTAAACATGCCAGTTGCAATGAGTGTAGTTTGGGATGTGATTAAAAACCCAATAAAATCAAAAAAATTAGCAGATTTACTATTAGATTTTGATAGAGTTTTAGGTCTAAAAATAGAAGAACCTGTTCAGGTTAAAAAAGAAAAAATACCGGAAGAAGTAGAACAATTATTAAAACAGAGAAATTTAGCAAGACAAGAAAAAAATTGGGCATTATCAGATGAGCTAAGAGATAAAATAAAAATATGTGGATACACAGTAAAAGACAGCAAAGAAGGAACTATACTTGAAAAAATATAATGAATTTTAATTGGAGGGAAAAATGCCAAAAAGAAAAGATTATATAGGCTGGGATGAATATTTTATGGGAGTTGCGCTTCTTTCAGGTGAAAGAAGCAAAGATCCAAGTTCACAAGTTGGAGCTTGCATAGTAAGTGAAGATAATAAAATACTATCAATTGGATATAATGGCTTTCCAAATGGTTGTTCAGATGATGAAATATCATGGGAAAGAGAAGGTGATTTTGCTGAAACAAAATATCCATATGTATGCCATGGAGAATTAAATGCAATACTAAACTATACAGGAGCAACACTAAAAAACAGTAGAGTTTATGTTGCACTTTTTCCATGTAATGAATGTGCAAAAGCAATAATACAATCTGGAATAAAGGAAGTAATATATAAATCAGATAAATATGCAGATACTGATAGTGTAAAAGTTTCAAAAAAATTGCTAGATATGGGACAAGTTAAGTATAGACAATACATACCAACAGGAAGAAAAATTGAATTAGAATTATAACGAAAGGATAAAAACAATGCAAATTTTAACTGAAAATGATAAAAAAGCATATAAGAAATTCTTAGAAAATAATGAAAGATGTAATTTCCAACAATCACTAGAATGGGGAAAAGTAAAGCAAGCCTGGACAAATGAAGTTGTTTTATCTACAAACGAAAAAGGCCAAATAGTTGGAGCAATAAGTGTTCTTATTAGAAAAATACCAATCTTTGGAAACTTAATGTATGTTTCAAGAGGTCCAATTTGTGATGCTCATAACAAAGAGGTTTTAAAGGATTTAACAGATGGACTAAAAGAACTTGCAAAAAAATACAAGGCATTTACACTTAAATGGGAACCGGATATAAAAAGTAGTGATTTAGAATTTAGAAAAATAGCGGAGGATTTAGGATTTAAAATTAAAGATGATGCAAAAGATTTTAGCGAAGGAATACAACCAAGATATGTATTTAGGTTAGACTTAAAAGGAAAAACTGAGACTGAAGTTTTAGCAGAAATGCATCAAAAAACAAGATATAACATTCGTTTAGCAACAAAAAAAGGTGTAATAATAAAAGAAGGAACAAGAGAAGATTTAAAAGATTTTCATAGGATAATGGAAGTAACGGGAAAAAGAGATGACTTTATGATAAGACCATTATCATACTTTGAAAGGATGTATGATGAATTAGCACCTGAGCATTTAAAACTTATGATGGCTTATACCCCAGAAGGGGAGCCAATTTCAGGAATAATAGATATGATTTATGGAAACAAAATTTGGTACTTATACGGAGCAAGCAGTAATGAACATAGAAATTTAATGCCAAACTACTTATTACAATGGACTATGATAAAGTATTCAATAGAACAAAAAAAGGACATGTATGATTTTAGAGGAGTAGTTGGAGTTGTAGATGAAAGCCACCCACAATATGGCTTATATAGATTTAAACAAGGCTTTAATGCTGAATTTACAGAATTTATAGGAGAATTATATATTAATTACAAACCATTTACAAATAAGATGTTTAAGATAGGTGAAAAATTATATAAAAAACTTGCAGGTATTAAAACAAGAATAAAAGAAAGAGGAAAGTAATTTGAAGCAGTTAGTTGTAAATAAAGAAGATTTAAAGCACAATATAAAAAGATTAAAAGACTATACAAAAAAAATCTCAAATGATGATAATTATACTATAATTGCTGTTGTAAAAGGAAATGGATATGGGTTAGGTTTAAATGAATATTCTGAAATTTTAGTAGAAAATGGAATCAAATACTTAGCTGTTGCAACATTTGAAGAAGCAATAGAACTTAGAAAAAAACAAAAAGATGTAAACATCTTAATGATGTCTCCGCTCTACAACAAACAAGAACAAGAAGAAATTGTAAAAAACAACATAACAATAGCAATGGACTCAAAAGAAAATGCAGAGGCAGTAAATGAATTAGCAAAGAAAGGGTATAATATAAAAGTACATTTGAAAATAGATACAGGATTTGGTAGATATGGCTTTATATATGATGATTTTGAAAATATCTTAAGTACAGCAAAAAGTTTAAGTCCAAATGTTGAAATAGAAGGAATATTTACCCATTGCTCAGATGCATATAGGAAAAATAATAAACACACATTAGAGCAATTCAAAAGGTTTACAAATGTAATCAATAAACTGGAAGAAAACAATGTAAAAATAAAGCTAAAACATATATGTAATTCACCAGCAATTTTAAATTACCCAGAAATGCATTTAACAGCATCTAGAATTGGTTCAGCATTTGTTGGAAGAGTATGTTCAGAAAATAACATAGGTCTTAAGAAAATTGGAGAACTAGATATTAGTATAGCAGAAGTAAGAAATATTCCAAAAGACTTTAATATAAGCTACTTAAACAGTTACAAAACAAAAGAAAAAACAAAAATTGCAGTTATACCAATAGGATATTTAGATGGATATAATGTAACTCAAAAAACGGATATGTTTAGAACAGCAGACAAGCTAAGAAGGGCTTTACATGAGCTAAAAAGCATATTTAGTAAGCAAAAAATAACAGTAGTAATAAATGAAAAAAGATACAATGTAATTGGAACGATACGGAATGTATCATACAATAGTTGATATTACAGGAAGTAATATCAAAGCAGGGGATATAGCTACATTAGAAATAAATCCACTCTATATCTCTAAGGAAATAAGAAGGGAGTACAAAAATTAATGAAAGACAAGAATAAGAATGATAAAAAAGATAAAATTTATTATATAATTTTTGCAATAATTGTAGGGGTAGCTCTTGCAATAATAACAGTTGCAATGCTTACTCAAAAACCAAATGAGGAAAATTCGAAAGAAATATCATACACAGAATTAATTACAAAAATTGATGAAAATGCAGTAGAAAAAATTGAAATGACGGTTGGAAGTACAGCAATAAAAGTAAAACTAAAAAATGAAGAAGAAGAAAAAAATGCCATAGTACCTAGTACACAGGCTTTTATAGAATTAGTACAACAAAAAGTACAAGAAGGAAATGTGATAGACCTAAAGCAAAAGAAAACTAATATACTTGTAAGAATATCAGATTCATTATTTAGTTTGTTGCCAACAATAATGATAGTAGTTTTATTCATTTTTGTATTAAAAATGCAAGGTCTTGGAGATAAAGGAAAAGTATATGATGCCGAAAGCGAAAAGACAAATATAACATTTAAAGATGTAGCAGGACTTGATGAGGAGAAAAATGAATTAATAGAAATAGTAAATTTCCTAAAAGAACCACAAAAATTTCAAGATATGGGAGCAAAAATACCAAGAGGAATATTACTTTATGGAAAGCCAGGAACAGGCAAAACATTAATTGCTAAAGCAATAGCAGGAGAAGCAAAAGTGCCTTTCATTTCAATGAGTGGATCAGAATTTATAGAAATGTTTGCAGGTTTGGGAGCTTCAAGAGTTAGAAAACTATTTGAAAAAGCAAAAAAAGTATCACCTTGTATAGTATTCATAGATGAAATAGATGCAATAGGAGCGAGAAGAACAGGAGGTAGTGGAGCAGAATCTGAAAATAACCAGACACTAAATCAACTATTAGTTGAAATGGACGGATTTGATACAGATGAAACAGTAATAGTTTTAGCTGCAACAAACAGACCAGAAATGCTAGATAAAGCACTATTAAGACCAGGAAGATTTGATAGACAAATAACAATATCAGTTCCAGATGCAAGGGGAAGAGAAGAAATACTAAAAATACACTCAGCAAATAAACCTTTAGGAGATGATATAGATTTAAAAGATATTGCAACAGATACAGCAGGCTTTACAGGTGCAGAACTTGCAAATGTACTTAATGAAGCAGCAATAATTGCAACAACAAGAAATCACGAAAAAATAGTAATGGACGACTTAGAAGAAGCTGTAAAGAAAGTTACGGTTGGACTTCAAAAGAATAGTAGAGTAATTTCAGAAAAAGATAGAAAACTTACAGCATACCATGAAGCGGGACATGCAATAGTAAGCAAATATTTAGAAACACAGCAAGATGTTAAAGAAATTTCAATTATACCAAGAGGTTTAGCTGGTGGGTATACAATGTATAAAACAAACGAGGATAAATACTATATTTCAAAAACAGAAATGGAAGAAAAGCTAATTGCTTTACTTGGTGGACGTGCAGCGGAAAAAATAGCGTTAGATGATATTTCAACAGGAGCAAGTAACGATATAGAGGTTGCAACTCAAATTGCAAAAGATATGGTTAAAAAATATGGTATGAGCGATAGGGTTGGACCAATAAACCTAGAAGCAAAAGAACAATATGAACTTCAAGTATTTGGAAATAATATAGAAGATGTAATAGGTGTTGAAGTAAAAACATTAATAGATACAGCATATGTAAAAGCACAAGAATTAATTTTAGCACATATGGATAAATTACATGCAGTAGCTCAAAAGTTACTAGAAAAAGAAACAATTGCATCAGAAGAATTTCAAGAGATATTTAATAAATAAAATAAAGGTCGGTAATTCGCCGACCTAGTTTTATATTGAGAGGAGATTACATATGGCAAAACAGACAACAGTATTTGTATGTAGTAACTGTGGAAACGAATCACCAAAGTGGTTTGGAAAGTGCCCAGCATGTAATGAATGGAATACATGTTATGAAGAAAAAGCTCAAACAAAAAGTTCTGGAAAAGCAGTAACTAAAGAAAAAGTAGAACCAATGCTATTAAACAACATACAACAACAAGATATAAAAAGAGCATTAACAGGTTTTGAGGAATTAGATAGAGTGTTAGGTGGAGGATTAGTTAAAGGTTCATTAACACTACTTGGAGGAGAACCACGGAATTGGTAAATCAACTCTAATATTACAAATTTGTGATAAAGTAAAAGGTGAAGGTAAGGTTTTATATGTTTCAGGAGAGGAATCTGCAGAGCAAATAAAAATAAGAGCAGATAGACTAGGAATAAATAATGATGATATATTATTCTTAGGCGAAACAGATATAGAAGTAATAGAAGATGCAATAACAAGAATAAAGCCAAAACTAGTTATAATAGATTCAATTCAAACAATGTACTCAAATGAGATTACTTCAAGTCCAGGAAGTGTAAGCCAAGTAAGAGAAATTACATCAAAAATAATGAGAACATGCAAAGAACAAGCAATAACAACAATAATAATTGGACATGTAACGAAAGACCGGAAACATAGCAGGACCAAGAGTTTTAGAACATATGGTAGATACTGTTTTATACCTAGAAGGAGAAAGATATTTTTCATATAGAATTTTAAGATGTGTAAAAAACAGATTTGGTTCAACAAATGAAATAGGAATGTTTGAAATGCAAGATAAAGGAATGGTGGAAATACAAAATCCATCATCAGTATTACTAGGAGAACGAGATGAAAATCCAGCAGGTTCAATAGTTGTAGCAAGCATGGAGGGCACAAGACCAATTATGGTAGAACTACAAGCATTAACATCACGGAACAATTTTTGGTTTTCCAAGAAGAACAGCAAATGGAATTGATTATAATAGATTAACTCTTTTAATTGCAGTGCTAGAAAAAGTTGTAGGAATGCCTTTTGGAAATCAAGATGTTTACTTAAATATTGTTGGTGGAATAAAAATAAATGAACCAGCATTAGATTTAGGAATAGTTCTTGCATCAGCTTCAAGCTATAAGAATGTAAGTATACCATTAGATACAATTGCAATAGGTGAAGTTGGATTAACAGGTGAAGTTAGAAGTGTAAATATGATAGAGAAAAGGATAAAAGAAGCAGAAAAACTAGGCTTTAAAACATGCATAATACCAGAGCATAATAGAAAACAATTAAAAGGTACATATACTGCAAATATAATTGGTGTAAAAAACATTTATGAGGCAATGAGGTGTTTGAAATTAAAATAAAATTTAAAAGCAATAAGATAGAATTTTTAATACTATTTTATTGCTTTTTATTTATTTATATAATGGATACTTTTCACATAAAGCAGTTACGCTAGATTCTACTTCTTTTAAATTTTCTTCTTTTACTACCATATCTATTAGATTTGCAATTTCTTTCATATCATCTTCCTTAAAACCACGAGTTGTTACAGCAGGTGTTCCAATTCTTATACCACTTGTAATACTTGGCTTTTCAGTATCGAATGGAACAGCGTTTTTATTTACTGTAATACCAATATCATCAAGCTTTGTTTCTAATTCTTTACCTGTAATGTGTTTGTTACGTAAATCAATTAATATTAAATGGTTATCTGTACCACCAGAAACTAAATTGAAATCTAATTTTGATAAACTATCTGCTAAAGCTTGAGCATTTTTAATAATTTGTTCTTGATATGTCTTAAAGGCTGGTTCTAGTGCTTCTTTAAAACATACAGCTTTACCAGCAATTACATGCATTAGTGGTCCACCTTGATTACCTGGAAAGATAGCTTTATCTATAGCTTGACCATATTTTTCTCTGCAAAGTATTAAACCACCTCTAGGACCTCTTAAAGTCTTATGTGTAGTAGAGGTAACTACATCCGCATATTCTACTGGGTTTGGGTGAAGACCAACTGCAACTAAACCTGCAATATGAGCCATATCAACCATAAAATATGCTCCGAACTTTATCTGCAATTTCTCTAAAACGTTTAAAATCTATAATTCTTGCATAAGCACTAGCTCCTGCTAAAATTAGCTTTGGTTTATGCTCTAGAGCTAAACGTTCAACTTCATCATAATCAATTTTTCCGTGTTTTTTCATTTAAACCATAAGGAATAAAATTATATAGTTTACCAGAAGCGTTTACTTTGCTTCCATGTGTTAAATGCCCACCATGAGATAAATTCATTCCCAAAACGGTATCACCAGGTTGTAATAAAGCTGAATAAACAGCCATATTAGCTTGTGCACCGGAGTGTGGTTGAACATTGGAATACTCCGCATTAAATAATTTTTTAGCTCTATTTCTAGCTAAATTTTCTACAACATCAATATATTCACAACCACCATAATATCTATTACCTGGGTAGCCCTCGGCATATTTATTTGTTAAATAACTTCCCATAGCTTCCATAACAGCAGGGCTTACAAAGTTTTCAGAAGCAATAAGCTCAATTTTATTTTGCTGTCTATGAAGTTCTTTCATTATTGCATCATAAACTTCAATATCTTCATTCTTTAAAATTTCAAAACTAGGCATAAAAATCAACCAACCTTTCTTCTTGTGACATTATATAACAAAGAAACATAAAAAGTAAATAGGGCAAAATGTAAAACTTGATGTTTTTCTATTTACAAAACAAAAAAAATATGATAAAACTACAAGTGAAAAATTGTAAAAGGAGTGAAAATATTTTGAAGATTAAAGATGTAAATGAATTACAAAATTATGCCAATAAAATTAGGCAAGGTGTAATTGAAGAGGTGTATTATGCTCAATCAGGACACCCAGGAGGTTCATTATCAATAGCAGAAATACTTGCAGTCCTTTATTTTAATCAAATGAATATTGATGAGAAAAATCCAAAGGCAAAGGAAAGAGATAGATTAGTTCTTTCAAAAGGACATACTTCTCCAGCACTATACAGTGCATTAGCTTTAAGAGGTTTTTTCGATACAAAAGAGTTAAAGAATTTTAGAAATATAAATAGCAATTTACAGGGACACCCAGATATGAAAAATATTCCTGGTGTAGATGCTTCAACAGGTTCTTTAGGACAGGGCTTATCTATTGCAAATGGAATGGCACTTGCTTCTAAACAAGATAGTGAAGGAGTTAGAGTTTATTGTATTTGTGGAGATGGAGAAATAGAAGAAGGACAAATTTGGGAAGCTGCAATGACATCATCTCATTATAAGCTAGATAATTTATGCTTAATAGTTGATAATAATAATTTGCAAATTGATGGGGCAGTCAGCGATGTTATGAACATTTACCCAATAGATGAAAAATTCAAAAGCTTTGGTTTTGAAGTGATGAATGTAGATGGACATAATATTCCAGAACTTATTTCAGCTTTTGAACAAGCAAAAAAGGTTAAAGGAAAACCAACAGCAATTATAGCAAACACAATAAAGGGAAAAGGTGTATCTTTTATGGAGAACGAGGCAGGCTGGCATGGCAAGGCACCAAATGAAGAAGAGTATAAACAAGCAATGAAAGAATTAGGAGGTGCTGTATAATGGACGAAACAAGAAAAATTGCAACACGCCAAAGTTATGGGGAAGCTTTAGCTGAGCTTGGAGAGAAAAATGAAAATATAGTAGTTTTCGATGCAGACTTATCAGGAGCAACAAAAACATCAATCTTTGCAAAGAAATTTCCAGAAAGATTTTTTGATATGGGAATTGCAGAACAAGATATGATGAGTACAGTTGCAGGAATGTCTACTTTCGGAAAAATTCCATATGCAAGTACTTTTGCTGTATTTGCAGCAGGAAGAGCATATGACCAAATACGAAATAGCATATGTTACCCAAAAATGAATGTTAAAATTTGTGCAACACATAGTGGAGTAACAGTAGGAGAAGATGGAGCAACACACCAAATGCTAGAAGATTTAGGGCTAATGAGAGGACTTCCAAATATGACAGTTCTATGCACTTCTGATGATACAGAAACTCGCTGGGCAGTAAAAGAAATATCTAAAATACAAGGTCCTGTATATGTAAGACTTTGTAGATTAGCTACACCAGTAATATATGATGAAAATCAAAAATTTGAAATAGGAAAAGCAATTCAAATGGGGGAAGGAACAGATGCAACAGTATTTGCAACAGGTGTTGTAGTTTCAGAAGCAATTAAGGCAAAAGAAAAACTTGAAAAACAAGGAATAAATATTAGAGTAGTTGATGTTCACACAATAAAACCTATAGATAAAGAAATGATAATAAAATGTGCAAAAGAAACTAAAAAGCTAGTTTCAATAGAAGACCATAGTATAATTAATGGTTTAGGGTCAGCAATTGCAGATGTTTTAGTAGAAAAATATCCAAGTAAACTTATAAAACTTGGAGTAAATGACAAATTTGGAAAATCTGGTAAAGCAATAGAATTATTAGAAAATTATGGTTTAACTGCAAATCATATTATGGAAGTTATTCAAAATAACTAAATTGTTAAAAACGAAATATGTCAAAATTATGACATTTTATGAAAAAAAAGCTTTTTTATTGCAATTTTAACAATTTATTATTATAATAAAAGAGTAAAATATCATTAAAAAATGGGGAGAAGAAATGATAGAATTTAAAAACGTATCAAAAACATATTCAACAGGAACAGAAGCTGTACATGATGCAAGCTTTAAGATAGACAAGGGCGATTTTGCATTTTTAGTTGGACAATCAGGATCAGGAAAATCTACTCTTATTAAACTTATATTAAAAGAAGAAGAACCATCAAGTGGTACAATTATAATAAATGGAAAAGATACAACATACTTAAAACCAAAAAGAGTACCATATTTAAGAAGAAGCATGGGAGTTGTATTCCAAGATTTCAGACTTTTATCAGACAAAACGGTATATGATAATGTTGCATTTGCAATGAACATAGTAAAAGCAACACCAAAACATATAAGAAGACAAGTACCAATGGTACTTTCATTAGTAGGTTTAAGTGGGAAAGCAAAAGCATATCCAGATGAATTATCTGGAGGAGAACAACAAAGAGTTGCACTTGCTAGAGCATTAGTTAATAACCCATCAATGATAATTGCAGATGAGCCAACAGGAAACTTAGACCCAGAAACTGCTTGGGATATTATGATGCTTTTAAATGAAATTAACTTAAGAGGCACAACAGTAGTAATTGCAACACACGCAAAAGATATAGTAGACAGAATGAAAAAAAGAGTTATAGAAATTGAAAAAGGCGTTATAGTAAGAGATGATAGAAAAGGTGGTTATAACAAGTGAAATATAATGTAATTGGATATTTCCTTAGTGAGGGATTTAGAAATGTATTTAAAAATAAAAAATCTACAGTTTCATGTTTAGGCATAATGTGTGTTACAATGCTTATGTTTGGTGCATTTTTTGCAATAGGTAAGAATATAACACATATAGTAAGTAATCTAGAAGATGCACAAGCAATAAGAGTAAATATAGAAAATGATACATCCGAAGAAGATGTAGTAAAAATGAGAGACCAAATACTTGCAATAGATGGTGTAGCAGATGCAAAAAGAAAAACAAAACAAGATGCATTTAATGAAATGAAAAGTAAACTAGAAGGCTATACTTCGTCAATGGAAGGAATTGAACCAGATTTCTTATTTGATTCATATATAGTAACTTTAACAGACTTAGACATGAATGATAGTGTTCAAGAACAAATAAGCCAATTACCACATTTTAGAAGTATTACAAGTAGTAATCAAACAATCAATACACTATCAACAGTTGGTAAATGGATAAGAATTTTTACAGGAACAATTTTGATTGTACTTATATTAATATCAATATTTATTATTGCAAATACAATCAAATTGACAGTTCATGCAAGAAGAAAAGAAATATCAATTATGAAATATGTTGGAGCTACAAATAGTTTCATACGAGCACCATTCATGATAGAAGGTATTATTATTGGAATTATGTCTAGTGCAATATCATTAGGAATTGTAGGTGCATTATATAATTGGGGAACAATAAAAATGGCACAATCTGAAACGATACAAAAGATTGGTGTTAATATGCTACAATTCAAAGACTTGTTTTCAAGTATATTAATAGTATATATTATTTTAGGCGTAGGAATAGGAATTGTAGGTAGTAGAATTTCAATGAGAAAATATTTAGATGTTTAAAAAAAGAAAGGAATTGAAAGTGAAAAAAAAGATATGCATTACTGTAATTATATTTTTAATAATTTTAAACTTTTGTACAATAGTGCATGCTATTAATTCTGAAGTAATAGAAGATGAAACAGAAGAAACACAAACAGATGAAACAAATCAAAATTTAGAACAAAAAAGAATTGAACTAAAACAAAAAATAGAAGAAGCAGGGCAGGACTTAGAAAACATAAATGTAGAAATTACGAAAAATTTAGAAGAAATAAATAAACTTGATGAAGAAATTTATGAGTATGAAGAACAGATTGAGGCGATTTCTGAAAGTTTACAAAATATTGAGAAACAAATAAAAGAAACAGAAGTATATTTAGAAACAATAGAAATCAGATATAACCATCAAAAAGAATTATTACAAAAAAGAATAGCATATTGGTACGAGGCAGGTTCTACAAGATATTTAGATGTTTTACTTAATTCGAAAAGCATAATTGATTTTATAGATAACTATTATTTAATTGGTGAAATTGCCGAATATGATAATAACTTACTAAAAACAATTGAAAAGCAAAAGAAACAAATAGAAAATATAAAAGAAGGCTTAAGCACTAATAAAGAAAATTTAAAGGTAATTAAAGCAGAACAAAAAAAGGTTGCCATTTCTTTAGAAAATGCAAAGGTTGTAAAAAATAGTTATATTAATAGTTTAACAAATGACGAAATAGAAACAAGAAAGAATATTGAAATATACCAAAGTGAACTGGATTTAGTAGACTTAGAAATACTAATGACAGCACTTGAAAATAATGATACTTCAAGATATGTAGGAGGAACATTCGCATGGCCTGCACCAGGATATTACACAATAACATCATCATATAGTATGAGATTACACCCAATAATAAAAGTGTATAGGTTACATACAGGAATGGATATAGGTGCACCAATGGGGAGTTATGCAGTAGCTGCAAATGATGGAATAGTTACTAAGGCAACATACTCATACTCATATGGTAATATGGTCATGATAGACCATGGAGGAGGAGTTTCTACCTTATATGCACATGGTTCAGAAATACTTGTAAATGTTGGAGATGTTGTAAAAAGAGGAGATTCAATTATGAAAGTGGGCTCAACAGGATGGTCAACAGGACCACATTTGCATTTTGAAATAAGAATAAATGGAAATGCTGTGGATCCATATCCATTTGTAACGAGGGAAGTATCGGAAACAAATGAAGAACAATAAATAAAAAGGAAGGAAATTTATATGTTAAAAAGATTCTTAAAAGTACTTGGTGTAATAACACTAGTTTTGATTATAGTTTTATCCGGTAATATAATGGTTACATTTGCAGTATCACAATCTGATTTAGATAATATTAATACTCAAATAGATGAAACTAAAGATAATATAACACAATTAGAAGAAAAACTTTCAGGAGTAATGAAACAAATACAATCATTAAATGCTGAAATTGCAGAATATGAAAACGATATTGCTGATTTAGATACTCAAATTGATAGTTTAAATACACAAATTAATGAAGCAGAAGCAGGAATTAAAGAAGCAGAAGAAAAATATAATCATCAATTAGAGTTACTAAAAGCAAGAATAGCTGCATTATATGAAGCAGGAGATACAACATACCTAGATGTATTGCTTTCTTCAAAAAGTATAACAGATTTTATAGATAAATATTATACTATATCTGAAATACTTGAAAGTGATAAAAACCTTATGGGACAAATGGAAGATACAAGAGTAAAACTAGAAGAATCAAAGCAAGTTTTAGAAACAGGAAAAGAACAAATTGAAGCCTTAAAGAAAAGCAAATTAGATACAGCAAATTCTTTGAAACAATCACAAGCTGTAAAGCAAACATATGTAAATCAATTAAATGATGAGGAAAAAGCATTAGAAGAAGATTTAGAACAATTTGAACAAGACAAAAAAGAAATTCAAGAAGAATTAAGACGCATTGCGATAGAAAACAATGGTGGGAAAGAAGTTATTGCAGGAGACCCAACTAGTGCAGGATACATATTTCCAGTAGAAGGATGTAATTTTTATAGTATAAATAGAAGATATTATCCATCATACGCTGGACATACAGGAGTGGATGTAAATATAGGTGTTTATGGAAAAAAAGTGCTTGCTGTAAAAGCAGGAACGGTTGTTACTTCAACAGCATTAAGAAATTCTTCAGGTGAATATAGAAGTTATGGAGAATACGTTGTGATTGACCACCATGATGGCACGATGACTCTTTATGCACATATGTCTCCAAATTCAAGAACAGTTTCTAAAGGTGATGAAGTTACACAAGGGCAAGTAATTGGAATTGTTGGAACTACAGGTAATTCGACAGGTTACCACTTACACTTTGAAGTTAGAATAAATGGTAGATGTGTAAACCCATTGCCATACTTACAATAATAATAAAATATGTTTAGAATATAATATTAACAAAAGAATAAAGGCGAGCACCTATTTTAAGCTCGCCTAATTTAGAAAATTCAGGAGGAAAAAAATGGAAAGTAGTAAAGTAAATAGAATTTATAAAGTTATAATGTTAATACTTATAACGGCAATAGTAACATTTATGATTACATCAATAGGAATGTACAATTATTTTGTAAAAACAGAAACAGGGAGAATGACAGTTGTAGAAAATATCGAAAAAGATGGAGACGATTATAAAACTCTAAATGCTAAACTTCAAGTAGTTAAAGATTTTTTAAATAACAGCTATATAGGGGAACTTGATATAGACAAAATGATAGAAGGTGCAATTAAGGGTTATGTAGAAGGTGTTGGAGACGAATATACGGAATATTTATCAAAAGATGAATATGAAGAATTAATGGTAAATGTAACAGGAGATTTTGTAGGAATAGGCGTATATATATATAAAGATAACGAAGGAAATTTAATTGTATTATCACCAATAGAAGACTCACCATCAGAAGAAGCAGGGATTGAAGCAGGGGATATTATATTATCCATTAATGGAGAGAACTGTGGCGAGATGGATATAAATGTTGCTTCTTCCAAAATTAAAGGTGAAGAAGGAAGCACAGTAGAACTTGAAATTCAAAGAGGAACTGAGATTTTCAAAAAGACTGTTACGAGAAGAAATGTAGAAATTAAGGATAGTTCATCTAAAGTATTAGATGGAAATATTGGATATATTGTACTTTCTTCATTTAATACAGACTGCTCAGATGAAATAAAAAAATACATGGAAGAATTTCAAAACAAAGGAATAAACTCTATAATATTAGATTTAAGAAACAACACAGGTGGTGTAGTTGATGAGGCTGTTGAGATTTCTGAATTATTTGTTGAAAAGGGAAAGACTGTTTTATGCTCATATAACAAAGCAGAAAATGAAACAATAATTAAATCAAAAAGTGGCAAATATAAAGACATAAATCTTGTACTGATAGTTAATGGATATTCAGCAAGTGCAAGTGAAATTGTTACAGCGGCATTAAAAGATAATAAAGCAGCAACAATTATTGGAACAAAAACTTATGGAAAAGGTGTAATGCAAGAAATTCAACCACTATTTGATGGAGCAATTAAAGTTACTATAGAAGAATTTAAAACACCAAATGGTGATAAAATAAACAAAAATGGAATAGATCCAGACATAGTTATAGAAGATGATGCAAATACCATAGAAGACGAGCAATTGCAAAAAGCAATTGAAATATTAAAATAAAAGGGGTATATATGGGTTTAGAAAAAAAACAAGCAGTACGCTATCATACAATGGCAATAATACTAATAATAATTTTTTGCGTAGCTGTAACGCCAAAAACACTGCAAAATGATACATTCTACACAATAAAAATAGGAGAATATATTTTAGAAAATGGCATAACAATGCAAGAGCCATTTTCATGGCATCAAAATTTAGAATATACATTTCCACATTGGGCATATGATGTATTTATTTATTCAATATACAATATAGGTGGAATGACAGGTATTTATATTTCAACAATTATACTTGCATCAATTTTAGGTATACTCTTATATGCCGTAAATGTAAAACTTGCTAAGAACAAAATAATATCATTTGTGTTAACTATTGGAACAATGTATCTAATGAAACAATATATATGTGCCAGAGCACAACTTGTAACATTTATACTATTTGTATTAACAATATATTTTATAGAAAGATTTTTAGAAACTAAGAAGATAAGGTATGCAATAGGTTTAATTATAATTCCAATATTAATTGCAAACCTACATGTAGCAACATTCTATTTCTACTTTATCCTATATTTGCCTTATATTGCGGAATTTGTATTATACATTTTTGCATATACAAATGTGATAATAAGTGGAGCAATGATTGATTCTATAAAAAGGAAAATAGAAAAACAAGGAGAAACAGATGAACTTCTTGAGAAACTTCAAAAAGCGGAGAATAAGCATAAAAAACTAAAAGAAAAAGAAGATAGCAGGATAGAAAAACCATATAAAATAAAAATGACATATCATGATAATATAAAATTCTTAATAATAATAATGCTAATATGTTTATTTGCAGGCTTTTTAACACCACTTGGAACAACACCATACACATATTTAATAAAAACAATGCAAGGAATAAGCACAAAAAATATAATGGAACATTTACCAATAGTACTTGCTGAAAACGAAAGTTTATTAGTAACATTTGCAATATATATTGCAGTGGTTGCATTTACAAAAGTTAAAATAAGACTTTCAGACTTATTTTTAATAGGTGGCTTAGGGCTTTTGGCAATATTTTCAAGAAGACAAGCATCCATGTTTTATTTAATACGGAGTTATTCCATTAAACAAAATGTTGGTTCAATTAAGTTTAGAATACAATAAAGACTTTATAAAAAAACTAGAGAGGAAAGTTTCAACAATTTTAGGAATAACAATTATAACAATAGTGGTAATAGTAATTGCAATATTATTATATAAGCCACATAAAGATGATGCATATATTGATGAAAGCTCGTATCCAGTGCAAGCTGCAGAATGGATAAAAGAAAACTTGAATTTAGAAGAAATTACATTATATAACGAATATAACTATGGAAGTTACTTGATCTACCAAAATATTCCTGTATTTATAGATTCAAGATGCGATTTATATTTGCCAGAATTTAATGAAAATGTATATGTTTTCAGAGATTTTTTAAATTTAAATAATATGAATCTGAATAATATGGAAGAAAAAATTGATGAATATGGATTTACTCATTTTATAATTTCAAATGGGGTTAAAATGAAAATGTATTTAGATTTAAAACCAGATGAATATAAAAAAATATATCCAACAGATGAAATTAAAGATAACAATTTTTCCATTTATGAAAGGATAAAATAATATGAAGAAAAATTCTATAATTATTGCAATAGGTGTTGTAATAGACCAAATCTTAAAGGCAATAGTATATAATACCATTGGAGCATCAGGGCAAACAATTAATTTAATACCAGGAATGCTTCAACTTACTTATGTTGAAAATACTGGTGCTGCTTTTGGTTTCCTTAATGCAAGATTGTTTCTAATAATATTTGATATACTAATAATATTTTTCATAATAAAAATATTATTAGACAAGAAATATCCTTTAAATGATAAAACTAAAACTGGATTATGCTTAATAATTGCAGGTGGAATAGGAAACCTAATAGATAGAATTTTTAGAGGATTTGTTATTGATTATATAGATATAACACAAATTATAGATTATCCAGTATTTAACTTTGCAGACATTTTAGTAGTTGGTGGTGTAATATTAATAATTGCTACAATAATTGTAAATACAGTAAAAAGTCAGGAGAACATAAATGAAAACGTATAAAATAGAAGAGGTAGGAAGACTAGATAAAGTAGTAAGTAATCTAGAGCATATATCTCGAGAAACAATACAAAGAATGATAAAAACAGGAAAAATTCTTGTAAATGGCAAACAAGAAAAGGTATCATACAAAACCATAGCAGGAGATGTAATAACTCTAGAAGAAGAAATACCTGAAGAAGTAGAACTAAAACCACAAGAGATGCCACTGGATATCATTTATGAAGATGATGATATGCTTGTAATAAACAAAGAAAAAGGCATAGTTGTGCATCCAGGAAATGGCAATCCAGACGGAACACTTGCAAATGCAGTAATGGCAAAGTGTAAAGGCTCTTTATCAGGTATAGGTGGAAAAATAAGACCAGGAATAGTTCATAGAATAGATAAAGATACTTCAGGATTGATAATAGTTGCAAAAAATGATACAGCACATATAAATTTGAGCAAACAAATACAAGATAGAAAAGTAAAGAAAACATATATAGCCTTAGTAAGAGGCATTATAAAGGAAAATGAAGCAACAATTAATATGCCCATAGGTAGAAGCAGTAAAGATAGAAAAAAAATGGCTGTAACAAAAGATGGTAAAGAGGCAATAACGCATTTTAAAGTATTAAAAAGATATAATGGTTTTACTTTATTAGAAGTAAAAATAGAAACAGGAAGAACACATCAAATTAGGGTACACTTATCTGAAATTGGATATCCAATAGTTGGAGACGAAGTTTATTCAAATGGTAAAAACCAATTTGGAGTAAAAGGCCAAATGTTACATGCAAAAAAGTTAGAACTAAAGCACCCAACAACAGGTAAAGACTTAATATTTGAGGCACCTGTGCCAAAATACTTTGAGAATATAATAAATCAATTAGAAAAGGAATAAATATGGAGGAAATTAGATTACAAAAATACTTAGCAGAAGCTGGAGTTGCATCAAGAAGAAAGAGTGAAGAATATATAACTCGGAGGCAGAGTAAAGGTTAATGAAAAGTTAGTTACAGAGCTTGGAACAAAAGTAAATCCAGAAAAAGATAAAGTAGAAGTTGATGGAATACTTTTGGAAAAACCAAAAGATACTTATACATATATTTTACTTAATAAACCAATAGATTGTGTAACAACTGCTAAAGATCAGTTTGGAAGACAAACGGTTTTAGATTTAGTAAAAAACAATAAAAGACTAGTGCCAGTTGGAAGATTAGATATGTACACATCAGGGGCACTAATACTTACAGATGACGGAGATTTTGTATATAAAATAACACACCCAAAACACGAAATTACAAAAACATACACAGTAACTTTGAAGGGAATTGTAACAAAAGAAGATGTGCAAAAGCTGGAAAATGGTGTAGATATAGGAAACTTTGTAACAAGCAAGGCAAAGGTAAGAATATTAAAAACATATGAAGAACAAAACAAATCTAGAATTGAAATAACAATACATGAAGGCAAGAATAGACAAGTAAGAAGAATGTGTGAGGCAATAGATAGAAAGGTACTTGCACTGCATAGAAGCAAAATTGGTAATATAGGTGTAAAAGACCTAAAATTAGGTATGTGGAGATACCTAAAACAAACAGAAGTTGACGAATTATTAAAAAATTGATAAAATATATATGTAGGAGGTTTTTTTATGGTATCAGATGAAGAAATTAAAACCAATGTATCTCCATTCGCAATGAGAGAAGGAGAAATAAAAACTTTTGATGGAAAAGATGGATATGTTTCAATAAACCAAATAATTAATAAAATCAATATTGGACATATAACAGATATTCACTTCCAAATATTAGAATTAGTAAATGAATTTGAGTTTATAACCTCAAGACAAATATTTCAAATACTAGAGGCAAGAGGGGTAGATATAAAGTCACAAGATAAATTAAATAATAAATTAGAACAATTAATAAAAACTAAAATTCTTACAAGATATTATTTTACAGCAGAAGATGGAAAGGGAATTTACAGAATTTATTCATTGGAAAAAATGGGAAAATACCTTTTAAACTCAAGAGGTGTTGAATGTAAATGGCAACCAACAGATAACACAAAACCAGTTGCAATGATAAAGAAAAGACTTGCTGGAAACCAAGTAATAGTATCATATTTAAGAAAAGTAAAAGCATTTGATAGTTATACAGTAAAACCAGTTCTAAACAGCAAACAAACAGGAAAAGTATTCAAATTGCATGCAGGAATTAAAGTAACAAAATCAGGTAAATCTGCAAGCTTAATATTTGAATCAGTAAGAAGAGAAGAAGACTGGGAAAAGAAATTAATAGACAGAATGAAACTACTAAAAGATTTCTATGAAAACTTTGTATCTTTTGATTCTGGCTATGATATTAAACCTCAACTAGTATTGCTATGTGAAGATGATAAACACACAATAGAGGCATTTAAAATAATTGTTACAAACAAGCTTGAAATATCAAATGCAAATATATACTTTACAACAGACTTAAAACAAAACTTACCAAGTTTAACAAATTCATTAACAGAGTTTGTACTAGATGAGGAAACAGGTAAATATAAAATTCAAGAATTGAATTTAAAAATTTTAGAATAAAAAAATAAAAGCGACTTTTGGTAGTCGCTTTATTTTTTATTTCTTTTTATTCTCACTTAAGTTAAAACTAACTGCATCTTCATTATTAAATAATACACTAGAATCTGTTGTGTCAGTTTGAATTGGATCTATTTCAACATCCTCATTATCGAAGTCAATGTAGTTTGGGTTAAACTTATTTTTCTTAACCTTTTTAGTTTCCTCATGTGCAATACCACTATTAAACTTATCAAAGTTATATTGTTTAAGTTTATGAGGTTCTTTATATTTAGACTCTAAGAAATCTAATGTTCCATAATTTACAACGTTTTTACCTTTACTATCTTTTATTTTGTAAATACATGTCTTAAACTTCAAACCTTGAATTTTAGCAACTGACATAATTTCTTTCCAACTCCAGTTTATACCATCAATCTTATCTGGTGTATAACTATTAGGTGCAGACCATTCACGTCTTTGGCCAAATTCTTTTTCCCACCATGCATATTCCTCTGGAGTACAATTACCAAATGTAATTTTAGTTGGACAGTTAGATAAAAGTGTTTGCATAAATGGACTAGATGCACCACCTAAGCTAGATAGGGTAGGTACAGCAAGTATTGTTCCAACTTTATATTTTCTATATAGTGTAACCATATCAGAGAAGAATGGACTTGCATATTTATCGAATTCATCAACATATAAGAAGTAAGGAATTCTTGTTTTATCTGAACCAGGTCGACCTTCAACAGCACACATAAATAGTGTTAAGAAGAAACGACCAAATCCTGCATGTGCAGTACCACCAATATCTGCAGGCCTTGTACATAATAGTACAACTTCACCATCTTGCAATACCTTATTAAAGTCTAAGTTATTTGTTCTATTACAAATTATATCTCTTACACTTCCAGCTCTTAATAAGTTTTCAAGTTCAGCTGTAGCAAAATGAACATACCTTTCCATATCTTTACGTCCAGTAGAATCTTTATAGAAGTGTTGCTCAAAATATGCAAGCTGGAATTTATATGTTTCTGCTAAATCAGGTTCTTTCTTTAGGTCTTCACATAAGGCTTCTACTAAATCAAAGTTTGTTAAGCATTCCAAAACATCTTCTAAGTTGGGTAAGTCACCATTATGGCGCCTTGGGTATAATTCACCTAAGAATACACATATGTTTTGAATTGCCTGGTAAGCTAAGTCTTTCATATATGCAAGCTCAGCAGTAGCACTTGCGGCATTGTATAATCCTTCTATTGTTAAGGCAATCATTAAACCTGCAAGAGATGGAGTAGGTAATGTAAATGGGTTTAGACCAATTGATGTTGAGTCAAGCGGGTCAATAACATGTACTGGAATACCAAAATTCTTAGCAACATCTGCAATTTTATAAGTTTGGTCTGGGTCTGGTGTAACAGATGCTAAACCTAAGTTTTTATAAACTATAGTGCCATCAGGCATTGTTCCATTAATTAATTTACTCATAGAAGATTGATAAGCTTTTTCTCTACCTTCAACAGGTGTAATCATGCTAAGATTAAAGTGACTATTTAAATATTCTTTCCCATATGGGCAATTTAAAACAGCTAAGCCATTTTTAAGTGCATTGTAACCCATTTCTTTTGAAGCTTCATTAAAGAAATACTTTTTCTCTAAGTCTCTGGCCATCATAGGTTCCACAACTAAAGCAGATTTACCTGTACCAGAAGGACCAACTATTAAAGTTGTTTCATATCTTCTTTTTTCAAGTAGCTTAACAGGTTTACCTGTAGATCTATCTGTACATAAGGTTATTTCATAACTATATGGACCAACACTATCTGGTGGGTTTGTTATATCGATACCACCAAAGTCTAAAATAGAGTCTTTGTAAGAGTTTGGGTAAATTGGGTCATTAATCTTTTTATATAACCAGAAGAATAATTTATAAAATGTCATTAAAATTATATAAATAGGTGTTAATGAAAGTGCCCTTTTTGTAGCTTTAGCAAAACCAGCAAGTAGCTCATTTGAATTAGGTACAGAAAGTACACCTATCCAAGCTAATCTATTTAACCATTGTATAACCATTGAAATTCCAATTATATAGAATGCAACCCAGAAAGCATAAAAGTAAGAAATTTTACTTTTATCTGATTTTGGAAATTTTGAAGGGATTGCAAACGCATAAGCAAACACTGGACATGCTAATGCTAAAGTATATCGAATTGGACCCCAATAACTAACTGACATTCCTGTAAAGCATAAAAAAAGTAGCTCTACAATTCTATCTACTAATATATATGCGGTTAATAAAGTAAGGATATATGTAAAAAATGTATTTCTATCTGTTTTTAAAACTTTTAAAAATTTATCTAATAATTTCACTGTTTGTTCCTCCAAACCTAATATATCTATACATATATATTATCCTATAAAACACGAAAAAAAACAAGTCTTTTTAGTAATTTTATTACAAAAATTACCATAAAATTGTAATAATTATATGGAATGGAGGCCGATTTTTGAAAAATAATAAGCAAAGCTTTATGCAAAGCGTAATGATACTTATGTTATCCCAGATAATTATTAAGATAGTGGGGTTAGTATATAAAATATATTTAACAAATAAAAGTGGATTTGGAGACACTGGAAATGCTATATTTTCAGCAGGATTTCAAGTGTATGCCATGTTTTTGGCAATATCATCAATAGGGGTTCCAAATGCAATATCTCAGCTAATATCTGCAAAGGTAGCAGTAGGAGATAACAAAGGGGCATATAGAATATTTAAAATTGCAATATCTATTTTTGGTTTAGTAGGTTTTTTAGGAACAGTTATTTTATTTTCCAATGCAAAACTAATTTCTAATACATATTTAGGAATACCAGAAGCTGAAATGACTATAATAGCACTAGCTCCATCAGTTTTTGTGGTATCTATTTTAGCTGTACTTAGGGGTTATTTTAATGGTAGAGAAAGAATAAAAATCACAGCAAATTCTCGGAAGTTTGGAGCAAGTTTTAAAAACAATTTTAACATTTGCTATTGTGGAAATTTTTTCATATATTTCGGAAAACAATACAAGTATGATGACTGCAGGAGCAGCAGTTGCAAGCACTTTATCCACATTTTTTAGCTTTGGATATTTATACATATCTTATATAAAGAACAAAAGAGAAATATGGAAAGATGTTATAACATCAGTTAAATATGAAAAAGAGAGCATTTCTAAAATAATTAAAAACATATTATGTATATTTTTTCCAATAGCAATAACATCACTTCTTGGGTCTTGTAATAGAAGCATAGATGCAATCACAATAGTAAATACAATTAGCAAGTTTATAACAGCAGAAGAAGCAAAAATTCAATATGGAATATTAACAGGCAAAGTTGAAGGTTTAATTGTATTACCATATTCATTTAATATTGCATTTGCAACAACTTTAATACCATCAATTGCAGCCTCTCAAGCAACTGGGGAGATAAACAAGACAATACAAAGAATAAAATTTTCTATACTTGCAACAATATTAATAGCATTACCGTGTACGGGTGTATTTTTCGTTTTTGCGGAGCCTATACTTAAATTATTGTTTCCAAATGCATATTTGGGTAAAACAATGCTAAAACTATGTTCATTAAGTATAGTATTTGTTGCAATAACTCAAACAATAGGTGGAGTTTTACAAGGCTTGAAAAATGTAAAAGAACCAGCAATTGCAATTGGAGCAGGGGCAATTGTAAAACTTGTACTAAATCTTATATTATTACCTATTGAAGACTTAAATATAAATGGGGCGATAATTGCAACAATTGCAAGTCATATAGTAGTGTTTAGCATAAGCCTTTATTATTTGAAGAAATATGTTAGTATAAAATTCGACATTGTTAAATTTATAATAAAACCAATACTTGCAACAGGGGGGATGATTATGACATCATATTTAATATATACAAAATTTTTGAGCATCAATTCGCAAAATATAAGATTGATAATAGCCTTGTTAATTGGAGCAGGAATATATATTGTATTGATTG
>CAZTBY010000008.1:0-26783 GCA_964612395.1 uncultured Clostridium sp.
TTTGGAAATGCAGAAATTGTGGACACATAGTAATAGGAAAATCAGCACCAGAAGTATGTCCAATATGTAATCATCCCAAAGCATATTTTGAAGTTAAAGCAGAAAATTATTAAAATGAAAAATAAAGGCAATGGCAATAAAAACCATTGCTTTTTATTTGTAAAATATACCCTGAAAATATTGAATATTAAAATATTATATGATATAATCAAAAAAAATTGGGACCTAGGGAAATAGCACTTTGAGCATAAAGGAAGTGGAAAACTGTGGAAGAATTATATAGTAAAAATTCGGACAACGAATTAATAGAGATGTACAGGAAGAATAAGGATTTTATTAATTTTATTGAGAAAGAAATTAAAAATTCAGAGAAAACATTGGAGGAAAAATGAGAAGTTTAGATGAGTTTGTTTCAGATATAAATTTGAAAAAAGAAATTTTAGAAACCATGCCAAAAAATAATGCAAGAGATCTTAAAGCATATATAGTAAAATTACAGGAAAATTTAAGTATTGCACAAGAGGAGCAAACTGCAATAGAAGACGAAATAAAGAAAAGGTATAAAAGAATAAGGGGAACAAAGGTTAATGATGAACTAAAAAATATGATGCAGAGACTGGAAAATAGTGAGGGTGTATTATATTTATTAAACGAAATGGATACATCTTATGAAAAATTGAATTTAGATAAAGCTCTTTTTAATTTAAATCATTATTATTCTAAAAATCTTGAAATGGTAAATGATACAATTTTGTACTGCATAAAAAAATTTGAAGAAACAGGAATAAAGCTTGAGCTTAAAGATTTCAATTATAGTGAATATGTTAAAGAATATTTAAAAGTATTCTTTACGGAAATGGAAAAAGGCACTATAAATTCAAATAAAATTAAAAACAAATTTGACGAAATATACTGGAAATGCCCAGGGTTCATTATTCATATAGTTTTAAACATTAAATATTTATATCTAAAAAAAGAAAAAG
This sequence comes from uncultured Clostridium sp., assembly GCA_964612395.1. Lineage (GTDB taxonomy): Bacteria > Bacillota > Clostridia > TANB77 > CAG-508 > UMGS1781. The sequence goes on from CAZTBY010000008.1 coordinate 984, forward strand.
AAATTGATAAATATTTCAAAAATCAAAAAGCAAGTTTAATTAAAAATTTTACTGCAAAAGATATTATTGAAAGAACTTTTGAATTATCAAGGCAAGTGGATGAATATATAAGCAATAGCAGGGAAATTATAACAAATAAATTATTAGATGGAGAATTTAATATTAAGGATTATAGTGAGAAAAACATAACAGATTGCTATTTAAAATTTATAGACGAGAAAGATTTGGATTTAAATAACGAAGAAAATTTAAATGAAATAGATAAAAATCTTGATAAACTATTAAACAGCTTATGCGAATATAAAATGTACTTAGAAAATAAATTTATAATAGATGATGTTGTTAAAATATTTAATGAAAAAGAAAAATATAAAAATATTTTTGCAAATACTTTGAAGGAAATAAACAAAAAGGAAAAGAAAAGAATAAATTTAAACAACAAGCTGGAGAAAAATGGTTTGTTTAGTAAATCAAAAGATAAAATAAGAAATGAAAGAGATTCAATAATTGAGGAGTTAACAAAACTTCATAAAGAATTAGAACAGAACAAGGTTTATAATACAATACTAGAAAAATTAGATGATAACTCAAACATTAAGGAAGTATTAACTTTGGCAAATTCCTTCTATAGGTATGAATTTACATGCATCTGTGAGAAATTCAAAGGAATAGAAGAAAATGATATAGAGGAAAAAATACAAAATATAGGAGCTTTTGTAAATTATCCATATTGTACAATTATTAATAATATAAAAATGACAGAAAACAAAGAAATTTGGATGATGATTAAAGATAGATATAAATTATTAAACATTAATATTGAAAAGGAAGATTTAGAGTTGGATAATATTGATTTACTTATAGATACAATAAAAGTAATTATGCAAGCACACAATATCCGTAAAAATAAAATAGATTTAAACAAAATAGAGTGTGGAATAGAGTTCAAGAAAATATTAAATATATAAATGGAGAGCATATTAAATGAGAAAAGTCAATCGAAAAAAGATAGCGATAATTAGTTTGTTATTTTTAGTAATAGTAATTGAATTATTAGCTTTAGGACTTTCAAGTGCTGAAAAAACAAAGGAAATTAATATGAAAATTGTTGATAGCCAAGGAAAGTTAGAGGAGTTTTCTGTTGCAATAAATGCTTTTGATGGAGGAGAGAGTGGATATTATATTACTCTACCAGAGACAGTAAATAATATTTTAGTAAAAAAATATCTTATTTCCAAAAAAGAAATTATTGCAAATGAAGAAACTACAGAGAATGTAACAACGGAAAATTTATTACCAAACAATACTATAGAAGAAAACATAAATGTTGATAATAATAGTATAGAAAATACAATAACCAATGCAGTTGAGGCAACAACAGAAGTTGTAGAAATGCAAACAGGAGATAGAATATATCTAACAACAGAAGAACTTGAAAATGCAGAGATTACAATTGAGGTGGAATATGATTCAAAAGTAATAGCAGAAGAAACTTTATATAATAATAGAATTTCACTAGAAGCAGAAAAAGAATTAAAACTAGAAATACAGGGCTATTTACCAATAACTACAAAAATTATAAATAATGAAATTGATGAAGAAACTAAAACAGCAATTTTAAATAAAATAAATCAAAGTGAGGTAACAGTTGTTGATGTATATAGTTTAACATTGCAAAATAATGAAGAAAACTATGAATTTACCGAAGAAAATAATATACAAATGATTGTAAGCAATTTAGACACAACCCAAGAATATAAAATATATAAATGGACAAATAATGCAGTACAAGAAATTACGGATGCAACACTATTTGAAAACACACTTACATTTTCAAATAGTAAGTTGGAAACAATTATTATATGTAAAAAAAATGAAAATAATATATTAAATTCAATAAGTTTGGCAGACTATTTACCAGAGCTTTTGGTGAATAGTAGTCTATACGGAACACAAAATACTAGTCTTTGGGACGGAACTGTTTCAAGTGGTTTTGCATTTGGTGATGGAACAGAAAATAATCCATATTTAATATCAACAGGAGAAGAATTAGCATATCTAGCTGAACAAGTAAATGCAGGAACAACCTATCAAGGAAGTTATTTTCAAATAGCAGCAGATATTGATCTAAATGGTGAAAATTGGACCCCAATTGGAGATACAGATAGTTCTTTTATGGGAATTATAGATGGTGCAGGGCATACAATAGCAAATGCAATAATTTCTATTACAAATGAAAATAATAGTGTTGAAACATATGGTATTTTTGGAACAATTGGTGGAGGAAGCACAGAAACAATAATAAAAAATATTGAATTCAATAATATTCAAGTTGATTTTAATGTTACCAGAACAATTAGTTCAAATTCATATGGGTATAAAATAGGAATTGTTGCAGGAGCAATCTATAATAATGCACAAATAAAAAATGTTTCTGTAAAAAATAGTCAGATAATTCATAATGGTACAATTACAGCAGCTTATCGTTCTACCTTTAGAAACACTACATATTATGCACCAATGTTATTTATTGGAGGTATTGCAGGAGATGTAGTTTATAGTAGTTCTAATAATAGCACTTCTGGAACATATAGTATAGATTATTGTTTTTCAGATGTTGATATTAGTCTAAATGTTATAACTAGTAGTACTAGTTGGTATACGGGAAGTAATACAACACCTATATTATGTTTGGGGCAAGTAAATATTGGTGGTATTGTAGGAAGAATAAAGAGCCAAAATACTTGGCCAACAAATTGCTTATATACTGGAACTATTACTGCAACAGATACAAGCAGTACAAATGGTTTAGTAGGACCAATATTCGGTGCAGATAGAAATACATCGGGATATAATTCTACTAATAATATGAATAATATATGGAATGGTGATAACAGAAATTCATATACAATGAATAGCTATTATACTAACTATAATGTATATGGGACAGCATTTACAAGTACTGTAACTTCAGGCACTGCAGGAACAAGTACACAATATAGAAGAAGTACTAGTAGTAGTGATATTGGATATGTACAAGGTGTAAATAAAGGTATATATACAAGTAGTGTAGATAACTGTTTAAGCATGCTAAATTCATCAACCCAAAATGTTTCATGGCAATATGAAAGTAGTGAATTGGCGCTTATTCCAAGGATTACAGCTACAGCGATTGAAACAGCCGAAAATGTATATTCAATTGAAATTGATGATCCATATAATACAGGAACATATACATATACTTGGTATATAAATGGTCAAAGAGATGATACAATAACTGGGACAACAAGCCCAACACTAACTCCAAATTTTGATACAGGGTATGATGTTGATGTTTTAGTGTATGATGGAACTTACTATGCCATAGCAAGTTATTATATTCCAAAATTATATATTGATATTGAATTTGACATAAACGAATCAAATGATTCCGTAGTAGCAAGTTTAGTGGGAACAGCTTTGCCTTATGTAAATCTGGAGGATTATACATACCAGTGGTATAAGCTAGATATAATAGGTGAAGAAGTAATAATAGAAGGGGCAACGAGCTTAACACTTACAGGTTTAGAAAATGGTTTTGAATATAAATTAGTTGCAACAAATAACACTGATTCAAGAGTATCTGCAGAAAATAGTTTTTTATATGGAGAAAGAAATGTTATATATGTAAGTTACAATGATGGTAGTGATGATAATGATGGATATACCCCTCAAACACCAGTAAGAACACTTTCTACAGCATATTCAAAACTAAGTAGCACAGGAAGTAGAAATGAAAATGTAATTGTAATGATGGGAACTTATTCTAACTTTTCATATTATAATAGTCAAACGGCAACAACTTATGCGAAAAATGCTACAATTACAGGAAAATATGGGGGAGTAGATTATAGTGCAAATTGGACTTTTGGAGGTTCTAACAGTTATTTCAAATATTTAACTGGTGAATTGAGTATAATGTATATGACATTAAATGGCAATGGAGGTTCAATGTACTTAGTTTGCCAAGGGTATAGTTTTACAGTTGGTGAGCAAGTCACAATGAGTAATTACGCAACAGCTAACTCAAACCAAGGATTACTTGGAAATAATGCACCGGCCTTTCACGTTTTTGCAGGTTGGTATCAATATAATAGAACAACTCTTCCAAACAATGATTGTAAAATTGTAATAAAAAGTGGTACTTATGGAAGAATTGTTTTAGGTGGTACACCGGGAACATCAAGTGGTCAGGGACAAACAACATCTCATGATTTTATGGGTTCATCAAGAGAAGATTCATTTAGAGTATCAATAGATGTGGATATAAAAAATAGTACAACATCATCAAGTTATGATTACGACATAAACTTATTAACAGGAGGTTCTGCTTGTGGAAATAATTACTCAATAGTAACAGAAAATATTAAAAGTGGAACAATTGGGCGTTTACTAGGTGGAAGCATAGGCGACTCTGCATCTAGACCAAGAAACTGGAATTATCCTGAAAACACATTTTTAGGTGAAGCTACAATGAATATAAGTGGTGGTAGCATAGCAGAATTATATGGTGGATGCCTTGGAAGAAATATGAACACTGTAGGAAGTACAACAGCAACAGGAAATACTTGTGATTCTTATTTTTACGGGACAGTAAATATTAATATCACAGGTGGCACAATTACAGGTAATATTTATGGAGCAGGAGCTGGTGGAGTTACTGGATATAGTACAGAATCATCAGATTCGTATAAGGCATATGGTGAAGAATTTGAGACAGCCATAAATATTAATATTTCAAATGGAACAATAGAAGGAGATATATATGGTGGTGGCTATGGATATACAGAATACTTGAATGCTAATGTTACAGCAGTAGATGGTGGAGCTCTTTATGGAGATAGTAATATTAATATAACAGGTGCACCTACAATTAATGGCAATATTTATGGAGCAGGGTGTGGCTACAATTATAGTAGCAGACAAAATCTTGCCCAAATGACAGGAAACTCAACTATTGAAATTTCAGGAACTCCAACTATTAATGGACAAGTATATGGAGCTGGGGCTGGAATTTCAGGGTATAGTGAAATGGCAAAATTGATTGGAACATCAAATATTTTACTTCAAACTGATTCAAATTTTGAAGTATATGGTGGTGGAAACATTGCCAAACTAGAAGGAACAAGTACAATAAATATAAATAGTGGAACACATACAGGAGATATCTATGGTGGTGGAAACATAGGAATACTTGATGGAACTTCATACATTTATATTAATTCAGGTACGCAAACAAGAGTGTTTGGAGGAGGAAACCAAGCGGAAGCAACAACAACAAATGTATATATAAAAGGTGGTACAAATACTGAAGTATATGGTGGTGGAAATGAAGCGGAAGCAACAACAACAAATGTATATATTGAGGCAGGAAATTCAAGCAGTGTGTATGGTGGAGGAAATCAGGCTGCAGTTGGAGTATCAAATGTATTTTTACAGGGAGGAACTGCTGAAAATATTTATGGTGGTTCAAATCAAAGTGGAGATATTGAAAATACAAATGTTACAACAACAAGTGGTATAGCAACAAATGTATATGGAGGAAATAACCAAGGAGGAACTGTTAACAATTCACATGTTACTTTAAATGGAGGAACAATCACAGATGCATATGGAGGAAACAATCAAGGAGGAGTAACGGAAAACAGTAATATAACATCAAAAACAGGAAATATTCAAAATATGTATGGTGGTGGAAATGAGGCAGAAACTACCACAACAAATGTAATAATAGAAGGCGGAAGTGTCAATAATACTTTTGGTGGAGGAAATAAAGCAGAATCAACTACTACAAATGTTCAAATGATTGGTGGATATAGTGAAAATATTTTTGGAGGAGGAAACCAAGCAGGTGTTGAAAATGCAAATGTTGAGTTAAAAAATGGTATAGCACAAAATGTATTTGGTGGTTCAAATATGAGCCGGAAATGTTACAAATAGCAATATTATAACAACACTAAATTTAAGTACCACAGATTCAACTACTAGTTTAAATATTGAGGTTAATAATATTTATGGGGGAAACAACTTAGGAGGAGTAACAAATAACCCTAAAATAGAAATTAATGGAGGAACAATAGAAAATATATATGGAGGAGGAAATCAAGCATCTGTTCCAACAACAAATATTACAGTAAATAGTGGAAACATTCAAAATATATACGGAGGAGGAAACCAAGCATCTGTTGATAATAATACAAATGTAAATATTTTAGGAGGAAATATTATCAATAATGTATATGGTGGAGGAAATGAAGGCACAGTAATAGGTAATACGGATGTAAATATAAAGAATGCAACAATATTAGGGAGTGCATATGCAGGTGGAAATGGAGCAACTGCTATTGTATATGGTAATGCAAATATAACAGTACAGGGAAATGCAATTATAGGAAATGAAAATGATAGTATAATAGCACAAAAAGGTTCAGTGTTTGGTGGTGGAAATGCAGCAGCTACAGGAGATATAACAACAAATAATTCTACAAGTACAGTAAATATTGTAGGAGGAACCGTATATGGAAATGTGTATGGGGGAGCAAATACATCAGTAGTGTATGGATATACAAATGTAAAAATAGGATATGATGCAGTTGGAGATAGCAATTTACAAAAAGAGAATATTTATATAAGAGGAACAGTATTTGGAGGAGGAGAAGCAAATGCATCAGGTTCAGAAGAATACGATTACTCATTTATAAGCGTAACACAGGGAATTAATATGCTAATAGATGGAAACGACTATACAAGTTTTAAAACAGAGGGGAGCATTTTTGGTTCTGGTAATGCATCAAGTACAAGTGGAGAAAGTTATATTACAATAAAAAATTATGGAAAAATAGATGAACCATTAAGAAATATATCTATACAAAGAGCAACAACAGTTACTTTAGATAACTCATGGATTGTTCTATCAGGAGCAACAGATAGAACCAATGAATTTGATAAGGAAAAATTTACTTTGAGTAGAATAGATGAGTTAAAGCTAAAGAATAACTCTGTTATATACTTAAATTGCGGAGCGAACCTACTTAAAAAATTCACAAGTTTAGATGCAAATGATAATATTGCCACAGTTACAATTGAAGAAGATGGAACGACAACAAAAAATGTAGATAACAGATTATATTTACTAGAAGGTAAAAATTTGAACATTGCTACAAATGAGAACGTAACAGCATTTGGTGAAGTAAATGGAATGACATTTTTAGGCTTATATACAAATGCAAATAATCCAAGTACAAGTACAGGATTATACCACAACGGTTTTGAAAATGGAGACGAAATAACAAATGCTGGAACATTTTCAAAGAACTCATATGTTGAAGGAATGCACAAAACAAACCATGATACACATGTAGATGGATTTTACAGTAATTATAATAATGATGGTTACATAAAAACAGATTATGTTGGTGTAACACCAGAAGAAGGCTTGTCATACATATGGCTAGTAGGTGAAAAAATGGATGTTACAACATTTGAGATAAACTTGGTAGCTTCAAAATATGCAACTTTGGGAACAATAGAACAACCATTAACTAATTTTGCTACACCTAATACAAGATTCCAAATTGTTGGATTTTCATCTGGATTAAATGATGGTGTAACATTAGTAGATGAAAGTCAAATAGAAGCAATTGCACAAGATGAAAATACAGCCAATACGCAATTTGGTTTATCAATGAAAACTGGTAAAAATGGGTGGCAATCAAATAATACAACCAACTTTTTAACACAAAATGGTGGAACATACCAGGGCAATAGTTTATATTTAAGTGATAACTCTACATATACACCAACACTTCTATTTTGTTTATATCATTCACAAAACTTGAGTGTATCACAAGAACTAGGCAATGTTATTATAAGATTTCAGGCAATACAGCCAATAGATGAATTAAATAATTATATTTCATATATAGATATAGTTATTAACATGTCAACAGAGTTATTTCCAAATGATTATTATGAAGCTGCAATTTCACCAGGGGAAGAATTTGATTTGTTTACAACAACAGATACAAAAATAACTGATAATAGTATTTTTTCAGTATATTACTCATTGTTTATAAATAATTTTTCAGAAAATGATTTATATGAAGATTATACAACATATAACAGAGTAATTGTTTCAAGAAATGCATCAGAAGAGCCTTATGTATTTCCTGCAAATACAAAAATTACAATGCTTGATATGGCAAGTAATAAATATTATTACTATATTGTAACGGAGAATGATGAAACAACTGGAAAATACATATATAAATTTGAAGATTTTATAGAAATGGGAACACAAAATGCACAATATAACGAAATAGAAGCATGTGCCTTATATTATAAAACAGAGCAAAATCTAGTATATGAAAACTTTATTATGCATGTTGATGTAAGGGAGGCAGGTCTGGTAGATAATGCACTTGATAACAGTTTGTTAATAGAGCTTCAAGATACAGATGGACAAACTTTAATTGGTGTTTTAGGTATTCAAAGAAGTACAACTAAATATAGTGTTTACAAAAATATGGAAGCAACCATAGATGTTTCAGCAACAGCACAAGATACTGTATATCTTGGACAAGATATTAATTTAACAGTAACAACAGACTTTTTGCAACAAACACTAAATTCAAATATAATCTTTGATACAGATTATTTAACATCTAAAATGGGAATAAAAATAACATTACATGATAGCTATGGAAATCAATTAAACAGTGATAGTTTATTTGGTATATATCTACAATATGAGGGGGTAAATTATTATCCAAGAATTGATGGAAGTGTTAGAATTAAAATTGCAGATAAAGTATCAAATGTTCTATCAAAAATTAAAATTGTTACAAAGAATAATACAACGCTTGCAACAGGCGATTATACAATTAAAGTTGAAAGTTTCGGATCTCCAGATGGAATATATTATGGATTGGAAACATCTGATTCAACAGAAGTAGCTATTAGACTTATAAATGGAGTTTATGGTTTAAAAGTTACAACAGATGATAATTCAAAAATTATAGATAAGACTACAGGAAAAAACATGAAAGATAATAATGCATTAGTAACAGTAGTAAACTATTCTTCAATGCTTACAGCACCTAATATAGTAGTTGAATTGCAAAGAAGAAATTATGATGAAATATATTCTATGAATTATGAAACAGTAAATTTTACAGATTATTTTTCAAATCAATATGATGATGGTTATAAAGATATGGAATATAAAATATTAAGTACACCAGTAAGTGAGAATTTGTTGTTTTTATATTTCAAAGAAAATCTAGTAACAGGAACGTATAAATTGGTATTTAAGCTTTATGACGCAGAAACTTACATAGGCGAAGCATATGAATATTTTGTTATAAAATAGTTAGAAAGGGTTATATGAAAAATACAATAGCTAGAAGAAGAAAGGGAATTTTTCTAAAAATAATAATTAATACAATAACAATAATATTATTATACAATTTTCTTATAATAGGACTAACAGAAATAACCAATAAAAGAAATAAGGGGATACTGGGTTTTAGGGCATATATTATTACTACGGAAAGCATGAAACCTAGTATAAACCCAGGGGATATAATTGTTATTAAAGAAGTTGAAGAAAAAAATTTAAATGTTAATGACATAATAACAGTACAAACAGATGCAGGAATAAATACCCATAGAATTGTAAGAATCAACTCGGATTTAAGAAAACAATATATAATTAAGGGGGATAATAACAATATTGAAGATGAAGGAACAATAACAATAGACCAAATATTAGGCAAGATGATATTTAAAATACCTGTTTTAGGAAAAGTTGCAAAAACTTTGCAAGATGAGGTATACATCATAATGATAATTATTATTTTACTTCAAATTTTTATTCATTATCAAAATACACAAGAAAAAAATAGACTAAGAAGAGAAAAAAAGGAAAAAGAAGATGAAATATTTAAAGAAAATAATAACAAAAATTATTAAAACTATATTCTTAATACTTATTATAGGAATTGCGATATTAAATACAGTGTATTCACTACAAAAGAACTGGAAATCAACATATATGCTAAAAATAGGAAATATATTGTTTTATCAAGATAATACAACTGCAATGGAACCAAACATAAAAAAACAAGATCTTATGATAATAAAATTACAAAAAAAGTATGAAATAAATGATGTAATAGTTTTTATACAAAATGATGAAACTAAAATAAGAAGAATTACAAGTAATAGTGGGAATAACATAGAAGATAGTTATATAGTAAAGGGAGATAATAATTTTTATAATGAACCATATGAGGTTCATAAAATACAAGTTATGGGAAAAGTTACTAAAACATTTAGAGGTCTAGCTTTTGTATTAAAGTTAATTGAATCGAAATTTTTACTTATTTTAAACACGGCTCTTTTATCTATTATGGTATATTACAGAATAAAAATAAAGATAAGAATAAATAAAAAAAGAAAAACAATAAAAACTTAAAAATTCAATTTTGGAAACTTAAGTTTTTATTGTTTTTGAAACTGTTGGATTTATTTTGAAAATTGTTTTAAAAAAGTGAAAATCATCTAATTCATTGTATTCAAGACAAGATAAATATACATCAAGTTCATTAATAGTTTTACAAGCGGAAATAACAGCTGGATGTAAATTATAATTAGAGAATAATTCTAAAGCTAAATCCATTGCCTTGAAAAAAGAACCACCTTCACGGTCTTTTACTAATTTGAAGGCTTCTCTAAAACGAGCCAAAGATGTATGTTTATAATAAGTTAATGGTTTTGTATATTCTTTGGTAATTACATCTTGAACAGTTTCATAAGAATTTTTATTTTCTTCCATTGATTTTTTGATATCTTCTAATGTGTAAGGCAAAACAACTTTGTTTTCTGCCTCGGATATTAATAAAATATTTTCATTAGATTCCTCACTTTCTGAGGGTTGAGTATCTGTATTGTAAAATGCAGATATAACACTTTCAACATGAGTTATTTTTTTAACAATTTCATCAAAAAAGTTTGAATAAATTTTATTATAATCTGCAATCATATCTATATAATAATCATTTTCTAAATCAATTAAACCTAAAACATCTTGAATATCACCGTATGGTTTGAATACATTCATTGGATATATTTAAACAATCTAAAAGATTAGAGAGATCTTTAGAAAGTTCTTGAGATTGTTCTAGGGAACAAATAATTTTTTTATTAATTAATTGTCTTAACGACAAATAAACATTGCTACTTGTTTTCTCTAAAAATTTAGCATAGTTTTCTAAAAATGCATGCTCATTAGATAGAGAAACGGCTATATCTTCTTTGTTCTCTGACAAGTTTATCATTAGTATCCTCCTTCATATAAAACAGACCATATTACTATTATAACATTAAAACGGAAAAAAACAATAAAAACGGAAAAAAAACTAAAAAAATAATGTAACCTATTGCTAAATTGTTGTTGATATGATATATTAAAAGCAAAGATTTTTTTATTTGGAGGAAAACAATGAAAAAAACAATTTGGAATGTATTTGTTGTATTATATGCAATTATTGCAATCTTTACAACGATTTGCTTGCTTTCATATAACGAATACAAAGTTACAGAAATAGGAGACTATTCTCTTATTATTATAGATAATAGAGATTTAGAACCGGATTATAACAAAGGTGATTTAGTAATAGCTGATAGAAGTTATAAAATAGAAGTAGGTGATGAAGTATTTTTTTATAATACCTACAACCCAGATGTAGAAATTAACGTTGCAAAAATCACAGAAAAACAAGGAACATCTGAGGCAGATGCAACATACACAGTTGAGGGAAATAAAACAATAAAAGCTCGGAAATGTATTAGGTCCAACAAGTAAAGTTAAAAAAATAAATAAAATAGGAACAGTGTTAAGTATTTTAGAATCAAAATGGGGATTTTTATTAATAATTGTATTCCCATCACTAATTGCTTTCCTTTATGAAGTTACAGAGTTATTCGCAGAGTTGAAAATAGATAAAAAAGAAAAGAGTAAGAGATGAATATTAAAAAGATTTTCATATTACTTACAATAATCATGTTGTGCTTTACTATTTATAAAATGGTAAGCACATATGCATTATTTGAGACCCAATTACAAAAAAATGTTAAAGCTAATGTTGGAAAATGGAACATTAAAGTGAATGCCGAAGATGTTACTAACACAACAACACATAGTTTTACTATGAATACTTATGAAATTAGCCAAAGCCCATATACAAAGGAAGATAGAATTGCTCCAGGAATGAATGGAATATTTGAAATAGATATAGAACCACAAGACACACAAGTTTCAATTAGATATGATATTAATATAGATTCAACAGAGCTAAAAAGTCAATCAATAAAATTAAATAGTGTGACTGAAAAAAACAATAACAATGTAATAATAAGAACAGCAGAAAATACGTATACGGGAATAATTTTATTGGAAAATATAAATTCTGATTATATAGATACAATAGAAATTTCATTCACATGGGAAAATATTGAAGAAAATAACAATGAAGATACTGATATAGGAACAGTTTATGGCTCAAAAGTAACAGTTCCAATAACAGTTACTTTTAGTCAATATTTAGGAGAAACAATTGAAGAAATTTAACTAAAGCAGGTGAGGATTTTCATGAAAAATAATAAAGAAAAAAAAGTATATAAGCTTGCTTCAGTGATATTAAATATATTATTAACCATTTCGATACTAATACTAATTGTGTTAATATATAACTATGTGCAAACTAAAATTTTAAAAAAAGATTACTGTAATTTTTTTGGATATACTGCATTTAAAGTAGTAAGTGGAAGCATGGCAGATACTATAAATATTGGAGATATCGTTGTTATAAAAATTGAAAATGATAAAAACAGTATTAATGTAAATGATATAATTGTTTTTAAACAAGATGAATATATAATAACACATAGAGTTATTAATATTGATGGAGATACAATTTTAACAAAAGGTGATGCGAATAACACTGAAGATAAAACTATTGAAAGAAATCAGATAATAGGAAAAGTCACGAAGGTTGTAACAAATATAAATATTTGGAAAAAAGTATTTACATCTCCTACAGTTTTTATTTCAATAATTATTACTATAATTCTATTCGCAATTGCATTTTCAGTGGAAGACAATAATTTAAAGGAAGATATAAAATGAAATTTAATAGAAAAAAAAGTATCATAATGGCAAAATTATTGGTAAATATATTGTGTATAATACTAATTATAATTCTTTTAGATAGAACTTATGCGAAATATAAAACAGAAGCAACTTCCCAAGCAGAAATACAAGCAGCATTTTATCTTTTAAACGATGATTTTCAAAATGTAAATGTTAAGCTAGACTCGCTAGAACCTAGAGATGAAGACTATGTATATACATTTTCAATATCAAATAATAAAAGTAATAAAAGAACTGAAACATCATTAGAATATGAGATAAAAATAGTTACAACAACAAATTTACCTTTAACATATAAGTTATATAAAAATGAAGATTATAATACAGGTACAAATATTATTGTTAGTGATACTATTACTCCAGATGAATGTGGAACATTCTTTAGAACATTAAATGTGGGGAAAGAAGAATTCACATATACAGAAGATCAAACTAATATTTATACACTGGTAATTAAATTTCCAAGCCAATATAATAAAATTGAATATCAGGATATTATAGAGGCAATTTCAATAGAAATAACATCAAGACAGCTAATTCAAGAATAAGAAAGGATAGAAGATGAAAGACACGAAAACTAGAATAAAGCTTAAAATCAGATATATTATTATATTTGCAATTTTAATTGCTAATACAATAGTCTTAGTGTCTATATTTGGAAGATATGTAGTTAACAAAACTAAAGGACATTTTGAAAGAACAAAAGAATTTTTCTTTTATAGTGATAAATTAGAAGAAAATACACCGTATTATCAAATAGATAACTGGTCTGGAGTTGATGATTACACAATTACAATTAACATGAACAGCTATAAAAACAACCTATTAAATATTGATTATAATATTGAGTATCAGGTATCTTATACTTGTTCAGATAATGTAATATGCCAACTATCGCCAGGACCATATATTATTGATTCTACAACAAATACAGATTCTTTCAATGTAATAGTTACACCAAATAGAACTTTAGGCGATGGAGAAACAGCTTATGTTGAAATTACAGCAACAACATCTACTCCATATGAAGCAACACTTAAGGGAAGATTTACTTTAAAAGTGGGAAAAGAACAATTAACATATACAATAGAAGATGTTGCAAATAGACCATATTTAGAAGTAGATATAACAAATACATTATCTTATTATATTGTAAAAGAAGCTTTTGGAAATTATAGTATTGGAAATCAAATTACAAGAGATGTTTATTTAAGCCTTACAAGCGATGAACAAAGCAAATGTTATTCTCAGATGATTAATATAGAATTTGACCCTACAGTAATATTATTGGATATGACTGATAGTGCATATGTTAATGCAGTTTCAAGTACAACTACAACAATAGATGGTAAGGTGTATATAAATTCTATTCAATTTAAAATAGATGCACTATCTAGTAAAAAAGTTAGATTTTATAAAGTAGATGAAACAGCAGATTATACATACCCTATTGTGAATACTGAACCAATTATAACTTTTACAAGTGAGTAAAAAGGGGATAAGCTAAATGAATGTAATGATGGAATATCTTAAAATTAATAAAAAATTTATTACAAAATATATGAAACTTGTATTAGCAAGTAGGTATAATCAAAAAATAGCGGAAGAATTTTATAGAACATATGTGGAAAACAGATATTCCCTAATAGATGAACAATTAGGGAAGTTAAATTTAAAAAATGAAATATTAAAAGCATTAGATGATTTAAAGAAAAAACTTATAAAACAGGATAAAGAAACAAAAAATACTGTTGAACTAATGAGACTATACTATAACTATGTCTTATATTTTGATTATGTAATTAACTCAAAAAGTATAGAAAAAATAATTTTTCAAATAGCAGAAAAAAAGTATCAAAACATGGGGCAAGAATATACTGAACTTGCAAGTGCGATATACGAAGAATATTTAAAAAATCAAAGGAATATACAGAATTTTATAAATGGATTTCAAAGTAACGAATTTAATTTAAAGTTTGAAAAAAGCAGGAATAAACCAGATATAAAAAGAACAACTATAAAACAAAATATAAAACTTCCATTACTTTATAGCGAATATGCAATAGCAAAAGCAATGGAAACAGAACCAATATCAGAAGATATTCTTTTTGTGGAATACTATTTAGTGGCTTCTGTGGTTATAAGTGATATAACAAAGGGAAACGTTAAGAGCCAATATATTGTTAATCTTCCAGTAACGGTGTTGAGTAAAAAGCAAAAAGCGAAAAGATTATTGGAAATATTAAATAGTGAATTTATGAAATATAAAATTACATTTGAGATAAGCTATAAAAATTTTGAAAAAAATAAGGCAAAAATATATGACCTAATAAGTCAAGGATATAATTTTGCAGTTTGTATTGAAAATAATGATTTAAAACAAGAAGAAATAAAAAGGTTAGAAGTATTTAAATATATAATAACAGATGAAAACACATTAAAAGTTATAGAAGGTAAAAATTTAAAAACACAAATAATTAAGTTTTAAAGACATAAAAATTCAGGAAAGGAACAAAAAATGGAAACATTTACTAGATTTTTATATGATTTTTTAGCACAGTTCTTTGAAGGTTTAAGAACTATTTTTTCCGGGTTGTGGAAAGGAATAACACAACTTGCAAATATAAAAGCATATATGGAAGTTATTTCAAAATATAAGGGAGATCTTTCAATGCCAGAATGGCTAATGGTTGGAATTGCAATTTTAGCAATGATATTAGTTTATGGTATGGCAATACTTTTAGTAGTTCTTCTGATAAAAAAGTATTTCAAATTTAGGAAAAAAGCAATAGAACAAGATAGCTTATTAGATGAAATCGCGACACTAAATAATAAGGTTGGAACCCTAATGAAGGAAAAGGAAGAAATACTTGCGATGAAAGTATCTCAACTTGGGCTAAAACCAAATGAAAGTGCAACAGAAGAACCAGAAGAGGTAAAGCCAGAAGAGGATGTAAATACAGGAATAAGATTTTCAAAATTAAATGAAATAGATCAAGAATTTGCAAACTATAAAGTTAAAAACTATGGAAATAATTTTACTTTGCCAGAATTATGTGAAAACTTTAGAAATTTTGCAGCATCAAGATTACACCTATATTATACAACACATATGATGCAATTATTTATTTCAGCACTTGCATCAACAAAATTAGTAATTTTGCAGGGTATTTCAGGAACAGGTAAAACATCACTTGCATATGCTTGGGGAAAATTTTTGAAACATGATTCTTGTGTTGCATCTGTTCAACCATCATGGAGAGATAGAACAGAGTTATTTGGATACTTCAATGAGTTTACAAAAAAGTTTAACGAAACCGAAGTTCTAAAAGAAATGTATATTGCAGGATATACCGACGATATTTATACAGTAATACTAGATGAAATGAACATCTCTCGTGTTGAGTATTATTTCGCAGAAATGCTATCAATATTAGAGATGCCGAACAAGGATGAATGGATAGTTGAGCTAGTTCCAAATAGTTGGAAAAGCGACCCTAAAAAACTAATGGGTGGAAAATTAAGAATTCCATCAAATATGTGGTATATAGGAACAATAAACAACGATGACTCCACATTTATGGTTACAGACAAGGTATACGATAGAGCAATGCCAATAGATATAAATGATAAAGGACAAGTTTTTGATCCAATAGATACACCTCCAATGGATATAAACTACACATATTTAGATAATTTGTTTAAAGAATCAATGGAACAAAATGCTGTATCACAAGATACTTTAGATAAAATAGAAATTATGGATAACTATGTTATACAACATTTCAGAATAGCTTTTGGTAACCGTATTGTTGCACATATGAAAAAATTTGTGCCAGTATTTGTTGGTTGTGGTGGAGACGAAATTGCAGCAGTAGATTATTTCCTTGCAAGAAAGGTATTAAGAAAATTTGAACAACTAAATATATCATACATAAGAGATGAAATAGATCCATATATTGAATTCTTAAACAAAACATTTGGAAAAGATAAAATGAAAGAATGTATAGAATATCTTTTAAGACTTAAAAAATTAACTTAAAAAAGAAAGGTAATAAGAATGGATAATTTAAAAATCATGCAACTTTTGGAGAGCAAGAAAGAAAGTGAAAATGAAAAATTTTTAGAAAAGGTAGAATCAGAAATCAATGTAAAAACAGAAGCTGAGAAAGTTACAGAAGATCTGGAATGGATTGAAATGATGGAAGACACAATCCCATATCTAGATAATATTTTAAGAAACCCTAATAGATTTATTGTAAATGAAGAAGAAATTGTAAAAATAGAACTTGCAAGAAAAATAACAGTAGAAAGTATAAAACATTTATCAAAAAATACAAATCTTATACAAGATTTTGATAAAAAAACAGGAGATGTAAGACCATCTAAAATTCTTAATATAAATAAAGAAGAAAGCTATGATACATATGAAAATAGATTTATATTTAGCTTAATTCAAAATATGAAGTTTTTCATTAATCGAAAGAAAAAAGGTATAGAACTAAGAATGGCAATAAGCGAGAAGAACAACAAGATGATTGAATATACGGGAACATCTAAAATGAACGATGAAAATGTAAATATTAGTCTACAATTAAGTACAAATCTTGCAGGAAAAACCACAAATGCATCTGCTCAAGCCTTGCAAAGAATAGAAAAACTAGAACAAAAAATGGCTGACTTAACATATTCAGAAGTATATAAATTATTAGAAAAAAAGCATATGACACTTGTTACATCACCAATTAAAAAAACAAATGTTATATTAAAAAATGTAAACTTTCAATATGCAGTAAAACTTTGGAACTATATGCAAGAAAATATTGATGACAAATCAAAACATCTTATGGATAAGCAAGATTATAGTGATGATGAAGAATTAAAGAGGTTGGTAGATGAGACTTTTTTAGTAGATTACTTAATAATTAAATCTTTAGATAAAAGCGAAGAGGACTTTGATGAAAAGGAAGGAATAAAAGAGCAAGTAACAAAAAAACTATTGGAGAAAATTGTATATATAAATCAAGGGCTAACTGAGGAACAGCTAAAAAACATGCTAACAGATACATATGCTTTAGTAAAAATTAAAAACATGGCTAATATTGGGGAAATACAAAAAATTATTAAGGGTGAAATTAATAAATATTTAAAAAGAATTAAAAATATTTAAAGCAAAGGAGAATTAAAATGTTTGCAAAAATAAGAAATAATAAGGTATTAAAATTAATAGGAAATATATTATATACACTACTGGTAGTTCTAGTTGTTTTAATATTAATAACAGTAATATTACAAAGAACATCAAATAATAATCTAAGCTTGGGAGGCTTTAGAATATTTAATATAGCAACTGGAAGTATGCTTCCTAAATATGAGGTTGGAGATGTTTTAATATCTAAAACAGTTTTGCCATCAGAAATTAAAAAGGAAGATGATATTACATATTTAGGAAAAGAAGGAACTTTTGCAGGAAAGGTAGTAACTCACCAAGTGGTAGATATTGAAGAGGAAAATGGAAACTATAAATTTCATACAAAAGGTTTAGCAAATACTGAAGAAGATCCAGTAGTTAACCAAGATCAGGTAATTGGTAAAGTAGTATATAAAGTACAAACTTTAAGCTATATATCTAAGATAATTAAAAACTTATACTCTTTCTACTTTGTAATTTTTATTCCAATTGGACTAATTTTATTTATAGAAATTAGAAGAACATATAAAGACATTATCTCAAATAAAAAAGAAAGACAAGAGGAAAAAAAGGAGAATAATGGAAACCAGGAATAACAATGAATTTATATTATTTAGAATTGTTAAAAAGATAAAACTAAAAACAATTATTCTACTTATAGTTTTTCTTAGTTTTAACTCATATGCATGGTTTATTTATGCAACAAAAGTTTCAAGTGGTATATCTGCACATATAACTTCATGGAATGTGAAGTTTAAAGCAGGGGAACAAGAAATAACAACAAATGTTGTCTTTGAAGTTGATAAAATATATCCTGGAATGGAACCACAAACAAAAACACTAACAGCATATAATGAAGGTGAAATGAAAGCAATTTTAGAGTATCAAATAAAGGAAATAAGAATATTAGGGGATTCTTATAGAATAAGTGATAATTTTACAGAAGAACAGTTAATAAGCAAATTAGCGGAATATCCATTCAAATTGACATTTGCAATAGACAATACAAATTTAAATGAAGAAAATGGAAGTGCGGATTTTGATATATCATTAACATGGGATTTTGAATCTGGAGATGATGACCTAGATACATATTGGGGAGAAAAAGCATATGAATATAATAATAATTACCCCAACATATCAAGTATTTATGTTGAGGTAGTAGTAAGTGCAACACAGCAGGCTGAAACATCTTAAGGAGTTGTAACAGTAATATCAGCAATTTGTGTAAATAATAAATTAACATCAAGTAAAGCACCATTTGTTGTATCTTGAATTGCAGCTGTATCTGCTGCATTATCCATATTTTCAGTTTGTGAATTATCATTCCATTTAATGTAAACTCTAATAGTTCTATTGGTAATTCCGCTAGAATAATAAATGTTGTCTGTAATAGAATTTTGAACATCGTCAAACTGCAAAATATCACCATCATCAATTGAATAACCAATTGCAACAATATCTGAGACACTACTGTTTTCATTTGGAGAAATAGTTATGCTATAAGAAAAAGAAACATCAACATCTGTGCAGTCCAAATTTAAATCAAAATATCCTTCAGCTGTTGGGGCAATTATTCCCTCAGCAATATGTTCAGAACCAGGAAAAACAGGAGTTATAACGTTTGTTAAAGTGTTACCATTTTTTATAGAAATATCATTAACCTTTATATTCCAACTTGCAATAGGAATATTTGTTATTTCCTTTGCAGAGGTAACATATTTAGCAAAAGTATTAATAATAACAAATAAAGAAATAACTGCGGATATTAAGGCTAATAGTAAAATATATTTTTTAAATAATTTCATAAAAACACCTACTTTATAAATTAAATTTTATCACATAAAAAAAACGAAATCAATAAAAAGGAAGAATAAAATGTTTAAAAAAGAAATTGAATTAAATTCAGAAAAAGTAAATAAAAGGGAACGAAAGATAAAAGCCTTAAAACTAGGGCTTTTAATGAGTGCATTATTTTTAATGATTATATATGTAATATTAAGAATAATATATGAACAAGGGGGATTTACTATATCGTTAGATCAAAACTTTGCAAAAAAAAGTGGAATAATAATATATGAAAACCCAGAAACAAAAGAAAGTCGTAGAATTTTAAAGGCTGAGAAAAAGGAATATTTGGATAATATTTCTGTTAATTGGCTTCCGGATGATTTAAATGACTATCAAGGAGGAGCTCATAATGGGGACAACTATATTGCATATACTTTTTATATAGAAAATCAAGGTGCAGATACAATAAATTATTGGTATACAATTTTTATAGATGATGTTATAAGAGATGTTGATGATGCAGTAAGAGTAATGGTTTATCAAAATGGGGAAAGAACAATATATGCAAAATTAAATTCAAATGGAGAACCAGAAACAGATACAGAAGCATTTTATTCTGATGATATAGTAGTGGTAAAAGGAAGAAAAGACTTTAAAGAAGGAGAAACAGATAAATTTACAATAGTAATTTACCTAGAAGGAGATGACCCAGACTGTATAGATGACCTAATAGGAGGACAAATGACAATGCATATGGAAATAACAGAAGAACAACTAGGAGATCAAGAAATAAAAAACAATATTCAAAATAATACGACAGAATAAACTAAAATGTTGCAAAAATATTACAAAAATATTACAAAAAAACACAAATATATCATTTATGTTACATTGTTGTTAAAACTATTGACGACTCTTATTTTTAATGGTAACATATGAGTATAAAATCTATATAAATAGGAGAGGAAAAGTTATGGAAACAAGAAAACAAAAGAGGCGTAGTCTTCGTCTAACATTATTGCTATTGCTATTAACAGCAATTATCCTTTTATCATCATCTTATGCATGGTTTACAGCAAACCAAACAGTTACAGTAAGCCAACTACAAGTAAATGTAGCAGCACAAAATGGTTTGCAAATATCAGCTGATGGAAGTGTATTTTCAGCATTAATAGGAAAGGATGATTTAATTACAGCATCAGGAACATATTCAGACTTATTAAATCAATTACCAGTTAACTTAGCACCAGTATCAACAGGAGGAAATATAACAGAAGGAAAACTTGATATGTATTTAGGTTCTGTAAATGCAAATGCAACTACTGGTAAATATGAATTAACTGCAACAAAAGAAACAGAAGTTAATTCAACAACAACAAATGCAACAGGAAATTTCTTAGCGTTTGATATATTCCTAAAAGTTGAATCTGCAACTAATATTGAAATAACAGCAAATTCAGGAGTAAGAGCAACAGGTGCAAAATCTACAGGTATTGAAAATTCAGCTCGTGTAGCATTTGTAGTACAAGGAACTAAACCTGCTGGTACAGATTTAACAACAATTCAACAAATGAATGCTGGAACATTATATATTTGGGAACCAAACTATGATACTCATACACCAGCGGCAATATCTCATGCGATAGGTAATTATAATAAAACTCTTGCAGATTTTGGACAAACTACAATGCCAACAACAACAGTAACAGGTGTAGATCAAATTGCTACAGATGGAGTAAAGGCTGAAATAACAACAGGTATTCTATTACCAAATACTACAGCAGCAGCTAATGGTACATATTTCCAAACAGTAACACCAACTTATACAACAGCATCAAGTTTTGGAACAACAGGACATGAAACTGATAGTTTACCAATATTTTCATTACAAGCAGGTATTACTAAAATAAGAGTATATTGTTGGCTAGAAGGCCAAGATTATGTCTGTGAAAATGATGCTTCAGGTGGAAATATTGCATTAGATTTACAAATAACAAGATCAGCAACACAACCAACAGGTACTTAATAAAAAAATAAGGAGGAAACCAGAAATGGTATCCTCTTTTAGTTTTATTTGAAGCTATTTTTAAATCTTATATCATCACCAAAAAACCTATAAATATTATAATTACCAATAAATCTTGAGGCTATTCGTTCGTCATATGTATTAAACAAACCTTGCAAGTCTAAGTTCGTAGAAATGAGTGTTTTAGTAATTTTACCACTCTGATTAAGAAGTCTTGTATTAATTATCTTATAAAGCTCAGTAAATTTCATACTATTCATTGTTTCAGTACCCAAATCATCAATTACTAATAAATCAACACTCAAAAGATTTTGGGAAAATGTATTATTTGAATTTTTATCAAAAAGTTCACTAATTAAGGTATCAAGCATAACAGGTGCTGTTTGGTAAAGAACAGTTTTTCCTTTAGTTAAAAGTTCTGCAACAATACAATTAGACAAAAATGTTTTTCCAAGTCCTGTTCCACCTGAAAAAAGTAAATTTTTTTCATTGGGGTCATCAAAATTTTTAATAAATTTTTTAACTTCTTTGCCAATTATTTTAATGTTTTCTCTAGGAGATAAATCAGAACCATATTTTTCTTCATTAACATCATTTGAATATAAATTCAGATTAAATTTTTTAAAGTTTTCTCTATCTAAATTTCCAATATTAGAATTATTATATTCTATATTAAGAATTTGTTGCTTTAAACAACTACACATAACTGATTTTCCATCATCTAAAACATACCCAGTATCTTTGCATTTTGAACATTCATAGTGTGGAGACAGATAGCTTACGTCCTTTCCATCATCTTTTAAAATTGCTTCCATTTCAAGCTTTAAGATATTTGCTTTGTCCTGCAAAGCAGTTATATAAGATGAATCAAATTTTTTTAAAAGTGCTTTGGCTGTTTTTATAGCAAATGAATTAAGTTCTGTTTCGATTTCTTGCAAACGTGGAATTCTAGAATATAGTTCAGATTTTCGCTTTTCAAGGTCAGATACAGCTATCATTTGTTTTTTATCGTATTCATTTAAAAGCTCTTTTAATGTGCTATTGCTTACCATGGCAAGTTACCTCCGTTTTATTATTTTTTGTTTGCATATAATTCGTTTAAATTATTATAAGTTCTTTGAGTATAATTATTATAGTTAGTTTTCTTTTCAAGATCTTTAATTGTTTTATTTTGATTTTTAAAAGCTGCGATAAATTTTTGAATATCTTCTGGTGTTTTTAACTTTCTGTCATGCCAATCTGTTAGTAATTTATCAAAGTAATCAAAAGTTGGGTTTGATTTTGATGTTGTTTTCTTTAATGCAATGTTAATTACATCTAGGCTATAACCATAATCAATAACCCATTTTTCAATATATTCTTCTTCAAATTCTGTAAAGGCAGTATAACGACCAAGTTTTTTTGCAATAGCTTTTTTAATTTTAGACATATTATCTCGTTTTTGATAGTAGATTTCTAAATCATTAAATGTTTTTATATTGTTCTTAGACCAAGCCTCTGCAACAGTTTGAACATAGTTTTTATGAAGAGCAGATTTTCCAAAGCAATAGTCAAACAAAGAGACCATAACTTGCTCATCAAATTCATATTTTTTAAACCATAAATCTATATCACTATACCAAGATGGAGACATAATACCTTGAAAGTATTGGTTATTAATACTTTCAATAGCTTTTGCTCTATATTGGCTTTTGCTATTATTTTTAATGGCTTCTGGTGTTAGTGTTAAATTAGGTGTATAAGACTTATGAAGCTCAATTTCTTGCAAACTATTTAATGTATACCCTGTGGGCCTTTTTGTAATTGCTCCGTTCTCTTCCCAAAAAGTAAGTCCAGCTTGAATAACATTAAAAGGAATATTAAGTTTTTTAGATAAATCTGTAATTTTAATATCTTTGTCGTATTTAGATAGAAAAACCAAACACAAGTATATTTTAATAAAATCTCCACTAGCCGAGGATAAATATTCAGTAAAAAAAACATCTGGTATTTCTGTATGTGAAAATAAAATAGATTTATCCTTATAATCCAACTTCATAAAAATCTCTCCCTTTTTAGTTAAATTATTATATCATTTTCGGAGAGAGAAAACAACAAAATATAAAAAAACCTTGAAAAAGTTCCCAAAACCCTTGACTTTTATCCAAAAATATGGTAAATTATATAAGCTATGTTCTATATTTGGGAGCATAGCTTAAAAAACGCATCGTTAAAACCCATAAATAAAAGTTGGAGGTGGAGCTAAAATGGCTGCAAAAGGACCTAGAGAAAATATTACATTAGAATGTACAGAATGTAAAAGAAGAAATTATGTAACAAGCAAAAATAAAAGAAACAACACAGAAAGATTAGAAGTAGAAAAATATTGCAAATTCTGCAAAAAAAGAACAACACATAAAGAAACAAAATAAGGCAATAGGCTATTTTTGGGAGGAAATAAAATGGCTAACGAAAAAGAAACCAAAAACAAAAAAGAAGTGAAAAATAAAAAAAGCTTCTTCAAAGATTTCAAAGCAGAATTAAAAAAAGTTATTTGGCCAACACCAAAACAACTTGTAAACAATACAATTGCAGTTGTAGTTATAGTTGTAATTACTGCAGCTATAGTTTTTGTGTTAGATATAGCTTTTGACTTGTTTAATAAATATGGAATTAATAATTTGAAATCATACATTAGAGGATATAATACTGTAGAAATCACAGAGGAACACGACCATGATCATGATCACGAAGGTGAAGAAGAAAATGCAAGTGAAAATACTGTAGAGAATAATGCAGTTGTAGAAGATAATGTAACTACTGAAGAAGTAACAGTAAATGAATAATTACAAGGTTTTATATTACTTTAAAAAGGAGGCTCAAAATTAATGTCTCAAGTAGAAGAAAATTTGGAACCAAGATGGTATGTTGTTCATACATATTCAGGATATGAAAACAAAGTTAAAACAGACCTTGAGAAAACAGTTAAAAATAGGGAACTTGAAGATTACTTTTTTGATATTGTTGTTCCAATGGAAGAACAGATAGAAATTAAAGATGGAAAAAGAAAAGCAAACTTAAAAAAAGTTTTTCCGGGATATGTTTTAGTTAAAATGATAGTAACTGAAGAATCTTGGTATATAGTTAGAAATACTAGAGGAGTTACAGGCTTTGTTGGTTCTGGTACAGACCCAATACCTCTTACAAATGAGGAAATAAGGAGTATGGGATTTGAAACATCGGTTGTAGAAATCAACTATGGTGTAGACGACTCAGTTAAAATTTTAAATGGAGCACTAGCAGGATTTATAGGTACAGTTCAAGAAATAAACAAAGAAAAAGGAAAAGTAAAAGTTCTTGTTTCAATGTTTGGTAGGGAAACACCTGTAGAATTGGAGCTTGCTCAAGTTGAAAAAGTATAAAATTAAAAAAATATAAATTATTTTGAAAGGAAGTTTTTAAAATGGCTCAAAAAGAAGTTACTAATATAGTAAAATTACAAATTGAAGCTGGAAAAGCAACACCAGCACCACCAGTAGGACCAGCATTAGGTTCAACAGG
>CAZTBY010000009.1:0-22734 GCA_964612395.1 uncultured Clostridium sp.
AACAGGAGAAGAATTAAAGGTGAATGACCTTGCAGAAAAACTTAATGTATCAAAGGAAGAAATTGTAGAAGCTTTGGATGCAATAAGAAGACCAGAATCTATAGATGAAGAATTATATGACGAAACAGGAGGAGGAGAAACTAGAATTTCAAAAATTAGTACAAATAAAGACGAAACAGTAGCATTAGTAAATAAAATATGTGTTCATGAATTGATAGATGAATTAGATGAAAGAGAAAGAAAAATAATAATACTTAGATATTTTAAAGGAAAAACTCAAAACGAAGTTGCTATAAGACTTGGTATGAGCCAAGTTCAAGTTTCAAGAATAGAAAAGAAGATACTAACAAAGATGCGCCAAAAAATTGCTTGAAAGGGGAAAAACAATGCGAAAAGTTTTAATATATATTTTTGGTTTTGTTTTATTATGCTTTTTAATACCAATCGTATTCACAAAAAGACCAGAAAAAGCAGTAGTAGCAATAAATGAAGCAAGCAAAGAAAATGATAATATTTTAAATGAAAATAAAACAGATAAAAAAACACCTACAATGGTAAAATTACTACATACAGAAACAGGAGAAGTAGAAGAACTAGAAATGGATAAATATCTATATGGAGTAGTATCTGCAGAAATGCCAGCAAATTTTGAAAAAGAGGCCTTAAAAGCACAAGCAATTGTTGCAAGAACATATACAGAATATAAAATATACAAAGGAAGCAAACATGAAAATGCAGATATTTGTGATGATTCAAACTGTTGCCAAGCATGGATTTCTAAAGAAAATCGCCTAAACAAATGGAATGAAGAAGACCGAGAAAATAATTGGAACAAAATTACATCAGCAGTAGATGAAACATCAGGCAAAATAATTACATATGATGGAGCTCCAATAAATGCTTTTTTTCACTCAAATAGTGGTGGCACAACAGAAACTGTAGCAAATGTATGGGGTGGAAGTAATTACCCATATTTGCAAAGTGTAGAAACATCAGGAGAAGATGGATATACACAATATGCTTCAACAGTTACATTAACAAAAGAGGAAGTACTTCAAAAAATGCAAGCAAAATACCCAGAAACAGTAATAGATTGGACACAAGAAATGCCAATACAAATTACTGAATATAACGAAAGTGGTAGGGTAAAAACAATACGAATTGGAAATAAAAGCATCTCAGGAGTTGAAGCAAGAACAATATTTAGTTTAAAATCTGCAAAATTTAATGTGCAAATCGGAGAAAACGTTCAATTTGATGTGGTTGGCTATGGGCATGGTGTAGGGTTTAGCCAAACTGGTGCAGATGCAATGGCAAAAACAGGAGCTACTGCAGAACAGATAATAAATCACTATTATACAGGAGTAAAAATAGAAAATATTTGAATAATGTAAAAGAATTGGTACATAATTAAACTAAAGAAAGGGAGGAATCCAAATGAGAAAAAAAACAAATAGTGGTTTTAAAAAAGTTTTAATGATATATGGAGGTGTGCTACTAGTATTAATAGTAACATGTGTTATTGTATATATTGTATATAATAATAAGATAAAGAAATCTGCAAAACAAAGCTTGCTTGCAGCAGAAAAACTAACAGAACTTGTACCAAACACAGGAACATTAGAAGAGGCAAGTACAGAAATTAGTAAAACAATAAATGAAGTTATTGAAGAAACTGCATCTAAATTAAATCAAAGTAACGAAAGCGAAAATACTCAAGAAAACAATCAAACTGAAGAGGCTAAATCTCAAGAAACAGTAGAAAAGCTAGAACCAGTAAAAGAGTTAGAATTTGCATATCCTGTAAACGGAGAAATATCAAAACCATTTTCAATAGATAATTTAATATTTTCAGAAACATTACAAGAATGGGTAGTACACAAAGGAATAGATATAAAAGCACCAAGAACAACAGTAGTAAAATCAGCAGAGGAAGGAACAGTAAAAGCAATAAAAAACGACCCAAGATATGGTTTAACAGTAATAATAGAACATAGAGATGGGTACAAAACAATATATGCAAATTTACTTACAACAGAGTTTGTAAAAGAAGGCGAAACCATAAGTAAAGGACAAAGCTTAGGAACAGTGGGAAACTCAGCATCATTTGAAATAGCAGATGAACCACACTTACATTTTGAAATGACCAAAGATGACGAAACAGTAGACCCAAATATATATTTAAAATAAAAAGTTAAGACAGGGGAGAAAAAATCCCATGTCTTTGTTTTTTCAAGAAAAATGTTTATTTTATTCCAATTTTGTGGTAAAATAATAAAGTATGAGATATTTAAATGTAAAAAGGAGGATGTATGTTAGAACTTAAAAATATATGCTTTGAAAGAGACAATAAAAAAATCTTAAAAAATATAAATTTAAAACTTGAAAATGACAAGTTTTATGTAATTACAGGACCAAATGGTTCAGGCAAGTCTACTTTGGCAAAAATAATTATGGGCATTAATAAACAAGATAGTGGACAAGTTATTCTAGATGGAAAGGATATAAGCAATTTACCTATTAATGAAAGAGCAAATATTGGAATTGGCTTTGCATTCCAACAACCAGTTAAGTTTAAAGGAATTACAGTATATGATTTAATTAAACTATCAGCTGGTAAAGATATAACAAAAAAAGAAGCTTGCGATATTCTATCTAAAGTTGGTTTATGTGCTAAAGAATATGTAGATAGAGAAATTAACAGTTCGCTTTCAGGAGGCGAATTAAAAAGAATTGAAATTGCAACAGTTGCAGTTCGAACTTCAAAATTAACAATATTTGACGAACCAGAAGCGGGAATAGATTTATGGAGTTTTAATAACCTAATAAAAATTTTTGAAGATATGAGAGAAAAAACAAAAGGAACAACACTAATTATATCTCATCAAGAAAGAATATTAGATATTGCAGATAAAGTAATTTTATTAAACAACGGAGAAATTGAAAAAATTGGAGAATCAAAAGAATTAATTAAAAATATAATATCAAAAACAAATTGCTGTAAGTTAGGAGGAGATGCCTAATGGAAAATGTTGATAAAGAATTATTAAAAGAAATATCTGATATAGATGGAGAAATTCAAGGAGCTTACAATATTAGAAAAAACGGCAAGGGAATAGAAAGAAAAGTTACAGAAAATGTAAATATTGTAACAAAGCAGGACAAACCAGGAATAGATATATTTGTTAAAGAAAATACAAAATTTGAATTTGTTCACATACCAGTAATAATAACAGAAAGTGGCTTAAATGATGTAGTATATAACGATTTTTATATTGGGAAAAATGCAAATGTTATAATAATTGCAGGCTGTGGAATACACAACGACCACCACAAAGACTCTCAACATGATGGAATTCATAGGTTTTTCTTAGAGGAAGGCTCAAAAGTAAAATATATTGAAAAACATTATGGAGAAGGTTCAGGAGATGGAAAGAGAATTCTAAACCCAGTAACAGAAGTATACCTAAAAGAAGGTAGCAATATGGAAATGGAGACAGTTCAAATAAAAGGTGTAGACTCTACTATAAGAACTACAAAAGGAGTTTTAGAGAATAATACAAGTTTGGTAATTTTAGAAAAAATAATGACACATGGAAATCAAACAGCAAAAACATCTTTTAATGTAGAGCTAAATGGGGAAAATTCAAGTACAAAAGTAACATCAAGGTCTGTTGCAACAGAAAATTCAGTACAACAATTTGAATCACATGTAGAAGGAAATTCAAAATGTTTTGGGCACGTAGAGTGTGATGCAATAATAAAAGATAGTGCAAAAGTAATTGCAATTCCATCAATAATTGCAAATAATGTAGAAGCAAATTTAGTACATGAAGCAACAATAGGTAAAATTGCAGGAGAACAATTAATGAAACTTATGACACTTGGATTAGATGAAAAACAAGCAGAACAAGAAATAATAAATGGATTTTTGAAATAATTTCCTTTTATCTCTTGTTTTTTAACAAAAATTGTGTTAAACTAAATAATAGTGAATTTTAATAACAGTTTTAGGAGGTGCTATAACAATGGCAAAATGTGATATATGCGACAAATCAGTTAATTATGGAAATAAATTAAGTATAACACGTTCACATATTAGTAAAAGAACATCAAGAACATTTAAACCAAATATTAGAACAGTAAAAGCAATGATAGATGGACAACCAAAAAAAATTAATGTTTGTACAAAATGTTTACGCTCAGGAAAAGTTACAAAGGCTTAATTACAAAACTGTAGAGCAAGTTTTAGCTTGCTCTTGTTTTGTATATGTAATTTTAAATTACATTATTCTAAAAAATTTAGTTCGAAAAATTTTTATTTATCTTTTACACCAAAAATAAGCTTAACAAAACCCCTTAAAAACTTAGGAACTTTTTTTACAACAATAGTCATATTTTCAACACACTCCTTTTAATAATATCAGCAACAAAGCCAAGAGATACCAAGGCATACAACCACAGTACCTATAAGAAATAACCAACCAGTAAAAGGAAGTAATATTACGAGCAGAATTCCTAAACCTAATCCAATTAAACAAACAGCTAAAGTTTTCTTAAAAATTCTCATAACATTCCTCCTAGATATAATATAATATTAAATTTTATGTAAAATTGTGAAAGAAGGTATAAATGCTAATAGACCTAATGTATCCACCAGTATGTGGTATATGTGATAAAATTTGTAAAAAACATTTATGTAAAGAATGTGAAATGAATTTAAAAAAATACGAAATAAATGAAATCAAAAATATTAAAGATGATAAGAGCAAATATTACGACTATCAAATAAAAACCTTTAAATATGAAGAAAAAATTAGAAGTAAAATAATAGATTATAAATTTAATGAGAAGTCTTATATGTGCCATACATTTCAAAAAATGATAACAAAAAATGAAAAAATATACAGTTTTTTGAAAAAGTATGATATAATATTATACGTTCCTATGTTCAAAAAACAAGAATATAAAAGAGGATATAACCAAACCTATTTAATAGCTAAAGGAATAGGAAAAACATTAGGAATACCAATAGAAAAAAACAATTTAGTAAAAATAAAAGAGACAAAAAAGCAAAGCACACTAACCAAAGAAGAAAGAAAAACAAATGTAAAAGATGCATTTGTAATTAAAAAAACAGAAAGAATAGTAAATAAAAAAGTTATATTATTTGATGATATTTTTACGACAGGAAATACGGTAAATGAATGTAGTAGGGTTATAAAAATGGCTGGAGCCGAAGAAATTGCAGTGCTTACAATTGCTGTAGATTAAACAAAGGAGGTATTAATGGAATACTTAGTTGAAAGTATTTTAGATTATGTAAGATCAGATTATACAGATTATGCAATAATGATAAATGGAGAATGGGGAAGCCGGAAAGACTTATTTTTGGAATAACAAAATAAAGCCCAAAATAGATGGAATGCAATATAATGGAAAAAGGTTTACAAGTATTTATATGTCTTTATATGGAATATCGAATCTTGAGGAGATAAGCAAAAAAATATTTATTGAAACAACACAGTTAATGGATAAAAATGTAAAGAAACATATAGAAACAACAGGAAAATACTCAATTCCAGAATATGCAAAAACAGGTTTAAATATGGCAAATTCATTTGGTGCAAATACAAATGAAAAAATTAACTATGAAAAATTCTTTGCAACAGATGATAAAGTATTATGCTTTGACGACCTAGAAAGAGCTAATGTAGATGTTATAGATATTCTAGGTTACATTAACAACTTTGTTGAACATGATCATATAAAAACAATAATTATATGTAACGAAAAAGAACTTTCAACAAAACTTAAAAATTCAAATCTTGAGATGAAAACATTTATTGCAACATATCTTCTTGATAAACAAGGAGAATTAGCAATTGATGATGGAAAACCAATGGTTGAAAGAATACAAGAAAAAATAGAATATGTATTTGATAAAGCAAACGACTATGAAAGAATAAAGGAAAAACTGATAGGCGAAACATTTGAATACAGACCAGAATTCAACTATATAATAAATGGAATTTTAATGAGGTATGAAAATGATAAAGACCTTATAAGATTTTTAAGAGAAAATACACCATATATAATAAATACATTTAACAAAAGTGGAACAAGAAACCTTAGAATATTAAAGCATTCATTAAATGACTTTAAAAAAATTTATGAAATGGTAAACAAATATTATCCAAACACAAACTATAGGGTTTTGCAAACAATGCTTATATTTACAATAGCAATTTCATTTGAAATTAAGGCAGGTAAAATTACAAAAGATAAATTTGTGTATATACAAAATAATGAAGAATATAAAGCAACAGTAGTATCTTCAAAAGTATTTATGGATAATAGGCAGTTCTATATAAAAGAATTTGATAATAACTATTATTATAATTTTAAGGCAGAGTATAGATTTTTCAAATTCATTGAAATGTATGTTAGAACAAGAATTTTTGATACAAGACGTTTTAAAGAAGATATGGAAGACATTATAAACACAGTAGATACAGAAAAATTACCAGGATACAAACGCCTACTTACAGAAGAATTTTGGAAGATTTCAGACGATCAATTCCCAGATGTAATTGAAAACGTAATGTCTGATGTTAAGCAAGGAAAACTAAGTTTAATAGACACAACTAAGCTGTTTATATACTTCACATACTTTGTACAAAGAGGACTAATTGATTATAGCATGTCTACAATAAAAACATTATTCTTCAATGGTATGAACTTAGCATCTTTAAACTCTATATATGTAGAAAATGCAGAACAAGAACTAAATAGCTTAGCCCTGGGTGAAAAAAACTTAGACATAGATGATATTCTGGCACATTTTTATGTTTTAAATAATACGCTAAAAGATAAAATGTATACAGAAAAAGCAAATGAAGTGTTTAAGTATATACCAATGAAAATGGAAATATTCTATGAAAAATTTGATGAGGAATGCATGGAAATACCAGTATTAAAATACTATGATCCACACCAATTATTCCAAAGAATATCATGTGCAAGCAATGAAGACATAATGGGGATAAAGGAAAAACTCTTAGAAAGAGCAAGAAAACATACTAAAGAACTAAAATCAGAATTAAAAAATGTAAAAAAACTAAAACAAATATTAGAACAATATCTGAAAGGCAAAGAAATAACTATAAAAACAGTAATGCTTGTTGAATTACAAAAAGACTTAGATGCAATTATTGATATAATGAGTAACAAAGAAGAATAATTGCAAAGAAAGGAAGGAAGATAAAAAATGGAAGAATTAAAACTTAAATACTATTTTGAACATATGGATGAATTTAGCGAAAAGGAGATTTTTGCAGGCTGCGAATATGTATGGGAACCACTAAACAAAACAAAAGAATATTTGAATAAAAAAATAGTAGAACCAGATATTAAAGAAAACAAAGCCGAAGTTGGAGAGTTTGTTTCTATTTCAGGAAATTATTTAATTGGAGAAGGCACAAAGATTGGTGCAAATGTTACAATAATAGGACCAGTAATAATAGGTAAAAATGTAGAAATACAAGCAGGAGCTTTAATTAGACCAAACACAATAATTGGAGATAACTGTGTAGTTGGGCATGGTTCAGAAATTAAACATGCAATATTGCAAAATAAATCAAAGGTAGCAAGCTTGGATTTTGTTGGAGATAGCATACTTGGAAAATCAACAAGAATTGGAAGTGGATGTATACTTGCAAATAGAAGATTTGACCAAAAGAATATAGAAATAAAAATTGATGGAAAAAAATATGATACGGGAACAGATTTCTTTGGAGCAATTGTAGGAGATAGTTCTAGATTTGGAGCAAATTCAACAAGCTTACCAGGAACATGCATTGGACCATATACATGGATTTTACCAATGGTGCAAGTAAGAAATTTTGTACCAGCAGAAAAAAGAATTTTTCCAAAGGCAGAATATTCAATTCAAAATAATCCAAGAACAGAACTAAAATAATTAGGAGTTTTTATGAAGAAAAAATGGAAATATTATGAACAAGATAAAGAAATTGTAAACAAAATAGCGGAAAAACATGGAATATCTACACTTCTTGCCAAAATTTTAGTAAATAGAGGAATAGTAGATAGTAAGCAAATAAAAATATTCTTAGAACCACAACGTCATGATTTTCATAATCCTTTTTGTATGCTAGACATGGAAAAGGCAGTAAATAGAATTATAGAAGCAATAAATAATAAAGAAAAAACTATAATATACGGAGATTATGATGTTGATGGAATAACAAGTATTACAGTTCTAAAAAAGTTTCTAAATGAAAGGGGACTAGTAGTAGATTACTACATACCAAACAGATTAGAAGAAGGGTATGGTTTAAATAAAGAGGCAATTGAAGAAATTGCAAAAAAAGGTTATAAACTTATGATAACTGTAGACTGTGGAATATCAGGAATAGAAGAAATTGAGCTTGCTAACAGTTTAGGAATAGAAACAATAATAACAGACCACCATGAACAACTGTGCATATTGCCAAACGCTTATGCTATTATAAATCCTAAAAGAAAAGACAATACATATCCATTTAGGGGGCTTGCTGGTGTAGGTGTTGTGTTTAAAGTAATACAAGCAATATCAATGAAACTTAATCTTGATGAAAAAGAATATTTAAAATATTTAGACCTAGTATGCATAGGAACAATTTCAGATATAGTTCCACTAGTTAATGAAAACAGAGTAATTGCAAAACTTGGGCTAAAGCTTGTTGAATGCACCAAAAATGTTGGGGTAAAAAGTTTAATACAAGAATCTGGATACAAAACAATAGATTCTGGAATGATTTCTTTTGGAATTGCACCAAGAATTAATGCATGCGGAAGAATGGGAAAACAAGAAGAAGCACTAGAGTTATTCTTAACAGATAGTTCAGAAAAAGCCAAAATAATAACTAAAAGATTAAATGAATACAATATCCAAAGGCAGGAAACAGAAAAGCAAATTTTTGAACAAGCAATTTCAGAACTTAAAAAAGAAAATCTAGAAGAAAAAAGCAGTATAGTGCTTGCAGGAGAAAGCTGGCACCATGGAGTAATTGGAATAGTTGCTTCAAGAATTACAGATAAATTTTTCAAACCAACAATATTAATATGCATAGAAGACGATATTGGAAAAGGTTCAGGCAGAAGCGTTCCAGGATTTGACTTGCATGAAGCACTAGCTCAAAGTTCAAAATATTTAGAAAAATATGGTGGACATGAGATGGCTGTTGGTTTATCTTTAAAGAAAGATAATATACAAGAATTTAAAAATTATTTTGAAGAATATGCAAAATCAAAAGGTGTTAAAGAGATAGTTCCAATTATAAATGTGGATACTGAAATAACTAAAAAAGATATAAATAAAGCCACAGTGGAACAAATAAAATTATTAGAACCTTTTGGTGAGCAAAACAAACAGCCACTATTGATATATAGAAACTTAAAAATTGTATCAATAAGGGCATTATCAGAAGGTAAGCACTTAAAATTAATGCTTAAAGATGAAAGTGAAATAATAAATGCAATCGGTTTCAACCTAGGAGAACTTTCAGAAGAATATTTAATAGGCGACAAAGTTGATGTGGTTGGAACTTTAGAAATAAACAAATATAATGGACAAGAACAAATACAAATAAACTTAAAAGATATGATGAAATCAATATAAAACAATAGAAAGGATAAGTAGCATGGAAAGCACAAATAAAACGATTGGTGATGTAATTAAAAGAATGAAAATGAACAAAAGAAAATTTAATAATACTTTAATATTAAAAGCATATAACTTTGCAGAAGAACATCACCGTGGGCAAAAAAGAATGTCTGGTGAGGACTATATAGTACATCCCGTAGCAGTTGCCTATATTCTAGCAGACTTACAAATGGATGATGCGACAATTTGTGCAGCACTATTACATGATGTTGTTGAAGATACAGATGTAACAAGTGAAGACGTAACAAAAATCTTTGGAGAAGAAATATCTGAAATGGTTGCAGGTGTTACAAAACTTGGGAAAATAAAATATGTAACAATAGAGGAACAACAAGTTGAGAATTACAGAAAAATGTTCCTAGCAATGGGAAAAGACATAAGGGTAATACTTATAAAACTAGCAGATAGACTTCACAACATGAGAACACTTTCAAGCTTAAAAAGAGATAGACAAATAGCAAATGCCAAAGAAACAATGGAGCTATATGCGCCACTTGCAAATAGGCTAGGTATATATTCTTTAAAATGGGAACTAGAAGACTTAGCATTTAGATATTTATATCCGGAAGAATATAGAGAACTTGTATTAAGCATAGAAAAGAAAAGAGAAGAAAGACTAGAATTTATAGACAAAATAAGAGATGAAATTCAAGAAGCTTTAAAAAAAGAAAAGATCATTGCGGAAGTAACTGGAAGGGCCAAACATTTATATAGTATTTATAGAAAAATGCAAAGAGACAACATAACAATAGACCAAGTATATGATTTATTTGCACTAAGAATAATAGTAAACTCAGTAAAAGATTGTTATGCAGCATTAGGAGTTGTGCATGATTTATACACCCCAATGCCAGGAAGATTTAAAGATTATATAGCAGTGCCAAAACCAAACATGTACCAATCAATACATAATACCCTAATAGGTCCAAAAGGGACACCGTTTGAAATACAAGTTCGTACATGGGATATGCATAGGGTAGCGGAATATGGTATCGCAGCTCATTGGGCTTATAAAGAGGCAAATAGATTTAAAAAATCAAATGTAGTAGTTGAAGAGGATAAACTTGCTTGGCTTAGAGAAACTCTGGAATGGCAAAAGGATATGCAAGATCCAACAGAATTCTTAAAAACATTAAAAACAGAGTTGTTTGAAGATGAAGTATATGTATTCACACCAAAAGGAGAAATTAAAACACTTCCGAGAGATTCAACACCAATAGATTTTGCATATAGCATACATGCTGAAGTAGGACACAAAATGATAGGTTGTAAAATTAACAGTAAAATGATGCCAATAATTACAAAATTAAAAAGTGGTGATATTGTAGAAATTATAACATCAGAAACAGCAAAAGGACCAAGCAGGGATTGGCTAAAAATTGTAAAAAGTTCAAGTGCTAAAACTAAGATACAACAATGGTTTAAGAAAACAGAAAGGGAAGATAACATAGAAAAAGGAAAAGACATATTAGATAAAGAAATAAAGAAAATTGGTATGTCACATAGCGATTTATTTAAACCAGAATGGATACAAGTTGTACTAAATAGATACAATTACAATATAGTGGAAGATATGTATGCAAGTATTGGGTTTGGTGGAATATCACCAAATAAAATAATAACAAGATTACTTGAAGAATACAAAAAAGAACATGAAGAAGATGTTATTGAAGAAAAAATACAAGAACTTGTAACAGAAAAATCAAGAAAAACAAAGACACCAAGATCTGGTATAATTGTAAAAGGAGTAGACAACTGCTTAGTAAAATTCTCTAAATGCTGTAATCCACTACCAGGTGACGACATAATAGGATATATAACAAAAGGTAGAGGTGTTTCAATACATAGAAAGGATTGCCCAAACTTAAAAGATTTATTATCAGAGGAGGAAAGAATTATAGAAGTTGAATGGTTTGACCAAACAGAAAAGGTCGAATATAATGTAGATATACAAATACTAGCAAATGATAGAACAGGTTTACTTTCAGATGTTGTAAGAGAAATTACAAATCAAAAAATAAATATAATGGGAGTAAACACAAGAACAAGTAAAGATAGAATAGCAACAATAGATGCAACACTTGAGGTTCAAGATATTGGACAATTAAATCAAGTTTTAAAGCAAATTAGAAAAGTAGATAGTGTATATGATGTAACACGTAAAAATTAAAAAGGGGAGATTTATATGGCAAAAACAGAAGCAAAAACATTACCAGGTTTTATGGAATTATTACCTAAAGACCAAATCTTATTTAATCAAATGAAGGAAAAAATACAAAAAACATATGAAAAATTTGGCTTTTTACCACTAGATACACCAGTGATAGAGAGCACTGAGGTTCTTCTTGCAAAAGCAGGGGGAGAAACAGAAAAACAACTGTATTCATTTAAGAAAGGAGATAGCGAATTAACATTAAGGTTCGACCTAACAGTGCCACTTGCAAAATATGTTGCACTATATTCTAATGAACTAAGCTTTCCTTTTAGAAGATATCAAATAGGAAAAGTATATAGAGGAGAACGTGCACAAAAAGGGAGATACAGAGAATTTTACCAATGTGATATAGATGTTATAGGGGATGGAGAGTTAAATATTATAAATGATGCAGAAATTCCAAGTATAATGTATGAGGTATTTAAAAACTTAGGATTAGATAATTTTACTATAAGAATGAATAACAGAAAAATTCTAAATGGATTATTTGAAGATGTAAATGCAAAAGAAATTTCTGTTGATGTAATGAGAATAATAGATAAAATTGAAAAAATTGGAGAAGAAGAAGTAAGAACAGAACTAAAAGAACTTCAAATGCCAGAACAAAGCATTGAAAAGATAATGCAATTTATAGGAATTCAAGGAACAACTGATGAAAAATTACAAAAGCTAGGAAATTTAAACATTGAAAACGATACATATAAAGAAGGACTAAATGAATTAAAAGAAGTTGTTAAATATATTAGATTATTTAATGTTCCGGAGGATTATTTTACAGTAGATGTAAGTATAGCAAGAGGTTTAGATTATTACACTGGAACAGTTTATGAAACATTTTTAAATGAGTATAAATCAATAGGTAGTATATGTTCAGGTGGAAGATATAGTAATTTAAGTGAATACTATACAGATAAAAAGATGCCTGGTGTAGGAATGTCTATTGGACTTACAAGATTATTTTATGTTTTAAATGAAATAGGATTAATAAAAACAGAGAAAAAATCTATATCAGATGTATTAATTTTATCAATGATAGATGATTTAAAACCAGCAATAGAAACTGCAAACAAACTAAGGGGAGTAGGTATAAATAGCGAAATATATTTTGATAATAAGAAAATAAAAACAAAATTCAAATATGCAGATAAATTACAAATACCTTATGTAATTGTAATTGGAGAAGATGAAATTAAAGAAGAAGAAGTTACTCTAAAGGATATGCAAACAGGTGAGCAAGAAAAAATGAAGATAGAAAAAGTTATAGAAAAACTTTGCAAATAAAGAAAGGAAGAAAAAATCATGGAAAGAAAAAGAGGATTTGAAATAGCAAAAGGATTTGAGAATTGTAATATTAATTTACCAGTAAGAAAAACCAAACATTCAGCAG
This sequence comes from uncultured Clostridium sp., assembly GCA_964612395.1. GTDB lineage: Bacteria > Bacillota > Clostridia > TANB77 > CAG-508 > UMGS1781. The sequence goes on from CAZTBY010000009.1 coordinate 13,330, forward strand.
GGTATGATATTGAAGCTGCTGAGGATACAGTTATACCAAGTTTTAAAAAAGGTATGAAACCAACACTTGTAAAGACAGGCTTAAAAGCATACATGGGAGAAGACGAAGTATTAATACTCGCAAATAGGAGCTCAAACCCAGGTAAAAAAGGACTAATCCTTTCAAATAGCATAGGAGTAATAGATAGCGATTACTATGGAAATTCAGATAATGATGGGCATATAATGTTTGCTTTTTATAACATCAAAGACGAAGATATAGAAATAAAAAAAGGAGAAGCAATAGGACAAGCAATATTTCAAAAGTTTCTAGTAATAGATGATGATGTTGCAACAGGCGAAAGAAAAGGTCGGATTTGGTTCAACAAGTAAATAAATTATATGAAGCATATTGAAAAAATAAAAATATGTTATAAATTTTATTCAAATGTAAAAGGAGTGAAAAACATATGAAAAAAGAACATGGTGCCATAACATTAATAACGCTAGTAACAATACTGCTTATGATAGCATTTTTAATTAGTACTTTTACAATAATTATGAATCAAAGACAAGTGCAAGCTGAAATTAAAAAGAAAACTAAAGAACTTTATGAAAGTGATGTAGAAGATGTGGAACAAGTGTATCAAAGTTATTTTGCAGATGCAAGTAGTGTAATACCAATAAGTAACGTAGACCAATTATTAAAAATTGGAACAAATAAGTACATTGTATCAGGAGAAAAAATATATAAATGTACACCAGATGCAAATTATAAACTGGTGAAATCAATAAAATTTAATGTAACAGATTATTTAACCAAATATTCAGACTCATTTTCAGAACAAAGTTATAGTTATATTGCAAACACACCAAAATCAGAGAAAATAAAAAATAAGGAAGGTACAGCAACCACTTATGAAACCTTAAAAATAACAACATCAGGAAAGTATTTGTTAGAATTATGGGGAGCAAATGGAGGAACATACATCAGTGGATCTGGAATAGGTGGAACAGGTGGATATTCTAAAGGAACAGTGGAATTAGAGGCTGGAGAAACTTTGTACTTATATGTTGGAGGAGTAGGAACATATGGAACATCATCAACATACAAGGAAACATCTGGAGAAGGCTTTAACGGAGGTGGAGCTGCAGGATACAAAGGAGGAGCTGGCGGAGGTGCCACAGATATAAGAATTGGAGGAACAACTTTATATCACAGGTTAATTGTTGCTGGCGGTGGTCGGAGGTGCATACTCATATAATACCAATTATTATGCTAATGGTGGTAATGGAGGAGGAATTAATGGGGCAAATGGAGAATCTTATAGTTCATCATATACTGATTTTATAGGTATGGGAGCTTCACAAACATCAGGAGGAACAGGAGGAACAGGAAGTAGTACAAATTATAATGGAACAGCTGGAGAATTTGGAATAGGAGGTAAAACAGGATATAAAGTTAGTAGTACATTGTATTATTCAAATGGTGCCGGAGGTGGAGGCTGGTACGGAGGTGGAGCTGCAGGAAATTATAGTAGTACTTCTCGTACAAGAGCTGCTGGTGGTGGCGGAGGTTCAGGATTTGTATGGAGTGCGGGAATAACTAGACCAACTGGATATTTAGTAGATGAAAAATACTATCTGGAAGATGCTGCAACGTACTCAGCAACTGATGCTGGCTTTGTAGAAAACCCTATTACAACTGGAAATGGATATTTGAGGATTACACTCATTGAAGAAAAAACAACAATAACATCAAAAGCAACAAGATGGAATAATATAGAATATCAAACAGAGAAAGGTACGTTTACAGGTACATTTGATTATAATGGAAAAACAATAACAGAAACAGATACAGAAAATAATGTTCTAAAACATTCTTGAATTAGTTAATATCAAGAAAAATCTAAAATATAATAATAAAAGCCAATTTCAAAATATAACATGAAATTGGCTTTTAACATTTAAAAATAAATATGAACTATTTATTTAACATTTGACTTTCAGCTTTTTGAATCATTTTCTTAACCATGTTACCACCGATTCTACCAGCATCTTTTGCAGATATATCACCATTATAACCATTCTTTAAGTTAACACCTACTTCTATTGTAGTCAAAAATATATTTCAAAAGCAATCGCCTAAAAAATTATAAATACATATGAGAAAATATAGAATTAAATATAATTGAAAATAAAAAGTAAAGATAAAAACTATTTTGCAATTGTGCATTCAGACAAATAACCATCAATTTTATGTTCTTCAGCAGGAATTCCAGTATAATCTACATAGAATTTACCTGGTGAATACCATTTCAATGTTTCACCAGGTTTTGGCTTTGAACCAACAATATTATCTTTAGGAAGATAGTAGATTTTTTTATCGGTGTAATCAAAACATTGAGCGAAATTGCCATCGTATTTGGCAAAAGCTAAAATTGTTGTACTGGGTAAGTCTTTAGTTAAAGATGCTGATTGTAATTTATCAAGATGGTTTTGTAATTCGTGAATAAAATTATCAACAAAAGAACCTTCGATTTTATCGTGAATGGAATTGTCTAGCTTTGTTAAAGAATCATTAACTAAATCAAGAAAGTCATTAGGCATATACATACACCTCCTTTAATTTGAAATAAAAAAATAAAAAAAATAAAAGAAATAAACTAAATACATTTTAGAATGCAATAAATAAAAAGTCAAAAAGTTTTACAAAAATTTACAAATTTTAATTGAAGTATGATATACTCTAATAGAAAAGTAGGTGTTTAAATGAAAAAGATAAATAAGGTTATAATCATTGTATTAATTTTAGTAACATTGTTTAATATACGAGTATATGCACATGGTGGAAATATAACAGGATGGAATAAGAAGGATTCAACCGAAATTACTGAATGTAATGGAAAATATTATGGGTATCATAAACAGAACGAAGTAAAACATTATCATCAGGTAGAGTGGAATGAAGAAGAACAAAAGTGGCAAATAATAAAATCAGCAGTATATTACGATGAAAATTTTAATATTATAAATACTATTGATAATTCAAATACTACAAAAATAGAAGTAAAATATAGTGAAAGTGTAGATGGAGATACTGCAAAAATTGAATTAAATGGAGAAAAAATTACAGTAAGATTTTTAGGAATAGATACACCAGAAACTGTCCATCCAACTAAAGGTGAAGAACCTTATGGAAAAGAAGCAAGTAATTATACTAAAGAAAAATTAGAGAACGCAGATAAAATAGAGATAGAATATGATAATAATGCTTCAAAAACGGATAAGTATGAAAGACCATTAGTATGGGTTTGGGTAGACGATATTTTACTTCAAGAAGAGTTAATAAGTAACGGTTTAGCTAGAACATATATGTTGCAAGATAATTATAAATATGCATGGATATTGCAAGAAAATGAAGAAAAAGCACAAGAAGAAAAAGTAGGAATTTGGAGTGAAGATGCAAAGATTCAAGAAAATGTAATTGCTGAAAGTATAGAAACTGGAGACAATACAAGTAATTTTGGTGGATTAATAATTATTTTAATATCATTAATAGTAGCAATATTATTTGGAAAGATAAAAAAGAAAAGTAAAAAAGAAAAAAAATAAGGAGGAGATTATGCAAGGGTCTAAAATTAATTCTATGTTAACTATAGAATATATGTGTAATGAAAAAGAAAATCAATTTTTTGATAGAAAAAGTGCTAAAAAAGATATAAAAGAATTAGCTAACCATGTAGCAGGTTTCGCTAATGCAAGTGGAGGAACTTTAGTAATAGGTATTGCAGATAATGGAAAAGTAGAGGGATTTGAAGATTACAAAGAAAAATATAATAAGTTTTTGAAAATAACTTCAGGTGATTATTTAAAAACTGTTCCAAAATTTGAAAATGAAACAATTGAAGTAATAAATTACAAAGGGAATAAAGATAAAGTATTATTAATTCATATTAGTCCAAGTATGAATACTCTTATAAGAAATGTAAAAGATGAGGTATATTTGAGGCAAGGGGATTCTACTAATAAATTGTCTGCTGACCAAGTAAAAATAATTGAATTAGATAGACATGAAATATCTTTTGAAGAACAATTAAATGTTAGAACAAGTATAAACGATATTGATTTAGATATGGTTGAAATATATAAATCAGCTATAGGTGCAAATGAAAGTGAATTGTTAGATGTTTTGAGAGCAAGAAGATTTTTAATAAAAGATGATATGTCACAAAAAGAATTTTTAACAAATTCAGGAACATTACTATTTGCAAAAGATCCTTCTTTATTTTTTCCAACAGCACGAATTAGAGTGATAAAATTTGAAGGAAAAGAAATGCAAACAGGTGCAGATTTGAACATAGTAAAAGATAAAACATTTGCATTACCATTATATAAACAAATTAAAGAAACACAGAAATTTGTTGATACACAACTTAGAGAGTTTACTCATTTAGGTACAAATGGGGAGTTTGTTACAGTGCCAGAATATCCTAAATTTGCTTGGGAAGAGGGAATAACTAATGCTGTAACTCATCGCAATTATGCGATTAGTGGTGAACATACAAAGATATTTATATATGACGATAGAATGGAGATATTAAGCCCAGGAGATTTGCCAGGAATAGTTACAGTAAAAAATATTAAAGAAAAACGATATGCACGTAATCCTATAATTTCAAGAACATTAACAGAATTGGGAGTTGTAAGAGAACTAAATGAGGGGGTTTCAAGAATATATAGAGAAATGAGTGATTTGTTCTTAGAAGACCCAATCTATATTGAAGATAAAGGTAGTTCTTTAAAACTTGTTTTGAAAAATAACATTATAATGAGAAGTAAAAGAAAAAATGAATTATTATTGAAAGATAACAATATTAACCAAAAATGGAAAGAGTTAAATGCTATTGAACAAAAAACTATTCAATTTATATTTGACAAAGGTGATGTTATGACTCATCAGATAGCGGAATACATTGATAGAGATAGAAGAACTGCTCAGAGAATTTTAAGAAAATTAGAAAGTAAAGAATTAATTGAATGGGTAGGCACATCAAATAAAGACCCTAAAAAGATATATAGAATGAAGTAATGTCGCAGTAATGTCGCAGTAGTGTCGCAGCAATGTCGCACCTTTATAATAAATAATAATCAAAAAATACAATGTACCGTAAAAAATTAAACAAGCAAGCGTATTTTTACGATACACCGTAAAAGAATTTGACATTTATAATTTTGTGTGATATATTAAGGTCAGTTATAAGAAAAAATGCTTTTCTTATATAGATAATTATGACTAAAAAGTGTTGACAAAAAGTTGCAAAATGATGATTTTGCAAATATATCGTTATGTAAAAAGTTTGTTAGTAAAATATCCCACTAAAACTTTAAAAGATATTGCAAAATCTATTTTTTGTAAATCTATCATTATGTGTAAAAAGTGTTAGCAAAAAGTTAAGTAAAATTCAGGAAAGTATTGCAAAATATAGGCTTTGCATATCTAACTTTATGCTTGAAAAGTGTTTAACAGAAAATCAACCTAATTAAATAAGTTTATCAAAGAATATGATAAAAAAGTCATATTCTTTTTGTTATGTAAAAATCTGTTATTGAACAGAGAGATAAAGGAGGGGATAAATTTGAGTGGAAAGGTACTCTAAATAAAAAATAAAATGGCACAAAATCGAATGTCAGACGTTTGGTTAGAAAGAAAACAATATATGAAAGAATTTAAAGGTATATGGATGCCAAATGAAGTAGTTAGAGATGAAAAATTAAGTGACAAAGGAAAAATAGTATATTCGATAATACTTGCTTTAAGCAAAAACAATGATTGTATAATTTCAAATTCGTATATATCAGAATTATTGAATGTAAGTAAAACACAAGTATCAAGAATAATAAATACACTAAGGAAAGATGGGTATATAGAAGTAGAATTAATTCATAAAGAAAATTCAAAAGGAATTGCTATGAGAAAATGTGTACCTATTAACAAAGATGTTAATACCTATAAACAAAAGAGTTCAATACCTATTAACAAAAATGTTAAAGATATAATATATAATAATAAAATAAATTATAATAATTGGAGATACAAGAGTGATAGAGATTATAGCAATTTTGATTTTAGTAAATTTTATGCAAATAATTTCTGAGAAAGACTTGCAATGAATTTGAAACAGAGTTAATATCACACACAATTGGAGGTGATGTAACATGGAAAAAGAATGCGAGAATATATTAAAACTAATATATCAAGCAAGAGAAGAAGAGTTGGCAAGTCTAAATACAGAAGATAAAATTTTTATGGATAATGATGAAGCTAATAGAAGTAAAAAATATTATTATCTAAAAAATCAAATTAATAAAATACCATTTAGTCTAAATAAAATAAAAGATAATATAACAAAATGTGTTGAAGACTATGTTGAAACTATAGATTATGAAAATGCATATTTTAATGAAAAATATTATCTGAATGGACTAAAAGATGGAATCAAATTAATGAGTGAAATAAGAAAATAAATAGAAAAACAAATGTGAATTATAGGTTTTACATTTGTTTTTTTCCGCTCAAAAATATGTATAACTAAAAGTTATACATAAAATCAAAAGTATATACGCTAAAAGCTACGCTTTTAGGCTGTTAGGGGGGGAGGTTGTATAACTCCCTCTTCCTGCAAATTTGTTGAGAACAAATTTGAACAATAGAAAAGGAGAATTTGATGGAGAAAAAACAAAGCAATAAAAATGAAATGTTTCTTTTAAGACTACCAAAAGAACAGAAAGAAAAAATATTTAAAGTAGTAGAAAAAAGCTCATATAATAGTGCATCAGAATTAATAAGAGCTGGAATTGAAAAAGAACTAAATTTACAAATGTACAAAGATAATATGGATATTATTACAAAAGAATTAAGCAATCTAATAGATATAAAATTAGATAATTTCTTAAATTCACAAAGGAAACTAATAGCAAATAATACTAGAGCAAGTGCATTAAATACATATATTATGGGTGAAGTTATGAAAAGAATTATGGGAGATGAACTATACAAGGAATTCTTAAAAATATTAGAAAGTGGAAGATCAAAAGCAAATTATTTTGTTAGTAGAAATGCACAAGATATTTCGAAAGAAGAACTTTTAGATTTTTATGGAATAGGTAAGGTGTATAAAAATGAGTAGTGTATTTTTTGAACTAGAAACATTGAATCCAAATTTTAGAAGTACATATTTTAAAATAAAGAATTATACAAACTATATTGCTAATAGTGAGTATGTGATTCGAAACGAAAACACATCCCATGGATTGTTTGGAGTAATAGATGGTTTTGACAATATTCAAGAAAAAGAAAATATAGAACCTATAAAAGAACATATAAGAAAATTAGCAGAGGAAAAACAACCTATATTTAGAGGAATAATTTCTTTAAAAGAGATAGATGCACAAAGATTGGGATATTATGAACAAGATAAATGGAAGAGTTTATTGGAAAATAGATTGCCAAGTATTGCTCACAAATTAAATGTAAAATTTCAAAATCTTCAATATATAGGAGCAGTACATATTGAGGAGGGACACCCACATTTTCAGTTTATGATTTGGACAAAAAATGAAGAAAGAAAAAACTATTTTGTAAAATATCAATTAAAAGATAAATTGAGAAAAGAATTTATAAATGATGTATTTAGAGAAGATTTGCTTCCAATATATCAAGAAAAAGACTTTGCTAAAAAGAATATAACTGCTGAGAATTATATTTTGAGTGAATTAAAGAAAGTAAGTGAAGATCCCAAATTACTAAATGAGTTAATGGAGTACGAAAAAAACTTTTATGAATCAAAAATAGTTAGAAATATTTTAAAAGATGAAGAAGTAAAAAATATTGTAGACTTACTTATTGACTTGAAAAAAGAATTACAAAAAGTTGACGGTAGCATAAAATATCAATACTTAATAAAATATCCTGATATTATAGAAAAAGTAGATAATATTTCTAATAAAATTATAAATTCATCTTTGCAATGTCAAAAAGAAATCGATAAATACATAAAAGCAAAACAAAAATTATTAGAATTCCAATATTCAAATATAGATAAGTTAGAAGAGATGAAAGCAGAAGCAAAACAAGAAGCGGAGAAAGAAGTAATAAAGTTAATAGGAAATCAAATCCTAGATGTTGAAAGAAGGTGGTTAAACTCAAATGAAACATATATTTATATAAAATATAACAATGAGAGTAGAAACTTATTAGACAGTATTTTAACAGTATTATATTATCAAGCAGAGGAACAAAAGAAATATAATAGAAATTTTGAACTAAAATTCAAAAAACAATTATCAAAACAAGCTAAAAAGGAGCTTGCATTAAAGAAAAGTAACAGTTCATCTTGGAATTGGGAAGATGAACTTTAGTGTTAGAATTTGTAGAAATAAAAATATTTTTATGTTATAATCTAAACGATTAATAGTAAGTTTTGTTTAGAAATGATATTAAAAATATTGACTATATATCAATATTTTGATAAAATATGTATATAATATTAATGGAGGTGTTTATTATGCCAGTTATTAGACCAAGTTCTGATTTAAGAAACAACTATAACGAAATTTCTACAATTTGTCATCAAACAAATAGTCCAGTATATATTACAAAAAATGGTGCAGGAGATTTAGCTGTTATGAGTATTGAATTATATGAACTTTTAACAGATAAGCATATATTATACAAAGAATTAGAAAAAGGAATAAGCTCATTAGAAAAAGGTGAAAAATTTTCAGAAGAAGAAGTATATGAGGAATTAGAGAAAATATAGAAAGAAGGTTTGTTTGTGAAAAAATACAATATAGAATATTCAAAAGAATCAAAAGAAGATTTAATAAGAATAAAACAATATATCAAATATAATTTGCAAGAGCCAGAAATTGCAAACAAACTAATTTCTAATATAAAAAAATCAATAAAAACTTTGAAGGATAACCCTGAAATATATACAATTATTGATGATGATATGATAAGAAAACTAGAAATAAGAAAATTGATAGTAGATAATTATATTGTATTTTATAGAATAAAAGATGATAGTATTGAAATTGTTAGAATTATGTATGGAAGAAGAAATTGGATAAATTTATTATAATATTCTTGAGTTTGTCAAGTAAAGTTAAAAAAATTATGAGTATGTAGAAAAAATCTTTTTCCGATTTTATCATTTAATTTTTCTTTGCAATGGTAAATTCTGGATTTTTTAAATATTGAAACAGTCGCAACTTGCATTAAAGATTTTGCTTTGATGGAAGAGTTAAATTGTTTGTCTAATTTAGAGAATATACATGTTATTTAAATCATTAAGTAAAAATACCAATTTATGAAGTTATAGAGCCATTTTTTTAGTAATGTGAAAGTTATGTGAAAATTAGC